>CALWYR010000015.1 GCA_944385805.1 uncultured Oscillospiraceae bacterium | reverse complement strand
GGCGTCAACGAGGTCGTCCGCGTCTACATCGCCCAGAAGCGTAAAATCTCCGTCGGCGACAAGATGGCCGGCCGCCACGGCAACAAGGGCGTCGTCTCGCGCATACTGCCGCGCGAGGATGTGCCCTACATGCCCGACGGCACGCCGCTGGACATCGTTCTGAACCCCCTGGGCGTTCCCAGCCGTATGAATATAGGACAGGTACTCGAGGTGCACCTGGGCTACGCGGCCCAGGCCCTGGGCTGGAAGGTGGCCACGCCCATCTTCAACGGCGCCAACGAGAGCACGATACGCGATACACTCAAGCTCGCCGGCCTGCGCGAGGACGGCAAGAGCATTCTCTACGACGGACGCACCGGCGAACAGCTCGACAACGCAGTCACCGTCGGCTACGTCTACTTCCTCAAGCTGCACCACCTTGTCGACGACAAGATTCACGCCCGTTCCACCGGCCCCTACAGCCTCGTCACGCAGCAGCCCCTCGGCGGCAAAGCCCAGTTCGGCGGCCAGCGCTTCGGCGAGATGGAGGTCTGGGCCCTCGAGGCCTACGGCGCGGCCTATACGCTGCAGGAGATACTCACGGTCAAGTCCGACGACGTCACCGGCCGCGTAAAGACCTATGAATCCATCGTAAAGGGCCACAATATCCCCGAGCCCGGCGTGCCCGAGAGCTTCAAGGTCCTGCTCAAGGAGCTGCAGAGCCTCTGCCTGGATGTCCGCATCCTCGACAAGGAGGGCAGAGAGATAGAGCTCAAGGACGACGAAGAGGACGACTTCATCCCGGGTATTCGCGATGATTACCGCATTGACGACGGAGAAATAGAGTCCAGCGGATACAGCATTGAAGACGCCCCCGAGGACGCGGGTGTTGACGCCTACGACATGGGCGACTTTGAGAACGACGACAGCGACGACGCGTTCCCCGGCTTTACCGGAGACCTGGATATGGAGGAGGAATAAGCTGTGAGCTATACACCCTTTGACGCAATTAAAATAGGCATAGCCTCCCCAGAGCAGATACGCGAGTGGTCCTACGGCGAAGTAAAGAAGCCGGAGACCATCAACTACCGTACTCTCAAGCCCGAGCGCGACGGCCTTTTCTGCGAGCGTATATTCGGGCCCACCAAGGACTGGGAGTGCCACTGCGGCAAGTATAAGAAGATACGCTACAAGGGCAAGATCTGCGACCGCTGCGGCGTCGAGGTCACCCGCGCCAAGGTCCGCCGCGAGCGCATGGGCCACATAGAGCTGGCCGCGCCCGTGAGCCATATCTGGTACTTCAAGGGCATCCCGTCCCGCATGGGCCTTATTCTGGACATCACCCCGCGCACCCTCGAGCGCGTGCTCTATTTCGGCGCGTATATCGTCACCGACCCGGGAGACACCCCGCTCGAGCGCTGCCAGATACTCACCGAGCACGAGTACCGCGACATGCGCGAGAAGTACGAGGACGACTTTGACGCCGGCATGGGCGCCGAAGCCATAAAAAAGCTGCTCCAGCAGATAGACTGCGAGACGCTCAGTGAACAGCTGCGCAGTGAGCTTGCCACCGCCGGCGGCCAGAAGAAGGCCAAGCTGGTCAAGCGCCTGGAGGTTGTCGAGGCCTTCCGCCAGAGCGGAAACCGTCCCGAGTGGATGATAATCGACGTTCTGCCGGTCATCCCGCCCGAGATACGCCCCATGGTGCAGCTCGACGGCGGCCGCTTCGCCACCAGCGACCTCAACGACCTCTACCGCCGCGTCATTAACCGCAACAACCGCCTCAAGAGGCTCATCCAGCTCAAGGCCCCAGACATCATCGTCCGCAACGAGAAGCGCATGCTTCAGGAGGCCGTCGACGCCCTCATAGACAACGGCCGCCGCGGCCGCGCCGTCACCGGCGCCAACTCCCGCGCGCTCAAGAGCCTTTCCGACATGCTCAAGGGCAAGCAGGGCCGCTTCCGCCAGAACCTGCTCGGCAAGCGCGTCGACTACTCCGGACGAAGCGTCATCGTCGTCGGCCCCGACCTGAAGATTTACCAGTGCGGCGTGCCCAAGGAGATGGCGATAGAGCTCTTCCGCCCCTTCGTCATGAAGAAGCTGGTCGAGGACGGCGTGGCCAACAACATCAAGTCCGCCAAGAAGATGGTGGATAAGCAGCGCACCGAGGTCTGGGACGCGCTCGAGGTCGTTATCAAGGAGCATCCGGTGCTCCTCAACCGCGCCCCCACGCTCCACCGCCTGGGCATCCAGGCCTTCGAGCCCATTCTCGTCGAGGGCCGCGCGCTGAGGCTCCACCCGCTGGTCTGCACGGCCTACAACGCCGACTTCGACGGCGACCAGATGGCCATCCACGTCCCGCTGAGCGCCGAGGCCCAGGCCGAGGCCCGCATCCTCATGCTCTCAGCCAACAACCTCCTGCGCCCGCAGGACGGCCACCCCGTCACCGTGCCCACCCAGGACATGATCCTCGGCAGCTACTACCTCACCTACCTGCGCCTTGGCAAGGCCGAGAAGGGCGCGGAGCAGGTCTATGTCAGCGACGCCGGCGAGACCGGACTGCCCGCGGGCGAGATAGTGGACGCCGACGAGTTCGTCGCCGCCAACAGGGCCGCCAGGGCAGAGGGGAAGAGGGAGGCCGCCTACCGCCCGCTCAAGGCCTACGGCACGGCAGCCGAGGCCCTCATGGCCTACAGCGAGCACGTCATCGGCCTGCACGCGCCCATCATGCTGCGCGTTGAGAAGACCATAAACGGCGTGCCCGCGCACAAGCTGGTGCTCACCAGCGTGGGGCGCATCATCTTCAACGAGCCCATCCCGCAGGACCTGGGCTACGTCGACCGCACGGACCCCGAACACGCTTTCGACCCCGAGATCAGCTTCCAGGTCGGCAAGAAGCAGCTGGGCGACATCATCGACCGCTGCATCCAGAAGTACGGCTTTACCATAAGCGCCGAAGTCCTCGACAACATCAAGGCCCTCGGCTACAAGTACTCCACGATTGGCGCGCTCACCATCTCCGTCGCCGACATGACCGTCCCCGACGCGAAGAAGACCCTCATAGAGGCCACCGAGAACAAGGTGCTCGACATCGAAAAGCAGTACCGCCGCGGTTTCATTACCAACGACGAGCGCTACCGCCTTGTCGTCGACGAGTGGGAGAAGACCACCAAGGACGTCACCAGCGCGCTGCAGAACTGCCTCGACGAGTTCAACCCCATCTACATGATGGCGAACTCCGGCGCCCGCGGCTCCATGAACCAGATCCGCCAGCTGGCCGGTATGCGCGGCCTGATGGCCAACACCTCCGGCAAGACCATCGAGATACCCATCAAGGCAAACTTCCGCGAGGGCCTGTCCGTCCTGGAGTACTTCGTCTCCAGCCGAGGCGCGCGCAAGGGCCTGGCCGACACCGCGCTGCGTACCGCCGACTCCGGCTACCTGACCCGCCGCCTTGTCGACGTCAGCCAGGAAGTGATAATCCGCGAGGAGGACTGCGGCACCGCCAACGGCATCTGGGCCAGCGCCGTCTATGAGAAGGGCCAGGAGGTCCAGAGCTTCGGCGTCAGCATCCACGGCCGCTATCCCGCCGTGCCGGTCACCGACCCGGCCACCGGCGAGGTCATCTTCGACACCCACCATATGCTCATGAGCGGCGACGCCGCCACGCTCACCGCCCACGGCATCGACCGCGTGCTGGTGCGCAGCGTGCTCACCTGCGAGGCCGCCACCGGCGTCTGCGCCCACTGCTACGGCATCAACCTCGCCATCGGCAGCCAGGTCAACCCCGGCGAGGCCGTCGGCGTCATTGCCGCGCAGTCCATAGGCGAACCCGGCACCCAGCTCACCATGCGTACCTTCCACACCGGCGGCATCGCCGGCGACGACATCACCCAGGGCCTGCCCAGGGTCGAGGAGCTGTTCGAGGCCCGCAAGCCCAAGCGCATGGCCACGCTCAGCGAAATCTCCGGCACCGTCAGCATAGAGGAGACGCACAAGACCTCCATCTTCGCCATCACGGTCACAAACGAGGCCGAGGGCGACACCAGGGTCTACACCGTGCCGTATTCCTCCGGCATCCTTGTCCAGACCGGCGACCACGTCGATAAGGGCCAGGAGCTGACCGCGGGCGCGCTCAACCCGCACGACGTGCTGCGCATCCGCGGCGTGGACGACGACGAATTCGGCCGCCAGGGCGTGCGCAACTACCTCGTCCAGGAGGTCCAGAAGGTCTACCGCCAGCAGGGCGTCGACATCAACGACAAGCACATCGAGGTCATCGTGCGCCAGATGCTGCGCAAGGTCCGCGTCGAGGAG
>CALWYR010000014.1 GCA_944385805.1 uncultured Oscillospiraceae bacterium | reverse complement strand
ATGGACGCCGCGCTCGTGCAGCCGCTCAATCATACCCGCCGGGTCGGGCCAGAGCTCCTCGCCGCGGAAGGCGTAGAAGGTCGCCTCGTCGCTCCAGGCCTCGACCACCGCCGTGCCGACGGGAAAGCCGCGCCTCTCCGCCTCGTCGAGCGCGGCCTCGAGCTTCGCGCGGCTGTCCCAGCGGTTGGCCGAGATCCAGGGCTCGAAGGCCCAGTCCGGCGGCAGCGCGGGCTCGCCGGTGAGGCGCATATACTCCGCGACTATCTCCCGCGGCGTCCCGGCGAAGACGTGGATATCGCACTTCCCGGGAACGTCTATCGCTATCTCACCCGGCGCGAAATCGAAGCGCGCCGCGCGCGCCGTATCGAGCCAGACGCCGAAGCCCGCGTCCGTCCAGAAGAAGGGCATGGGGCAGTAGCTCTTGTCCCCCTGGCGGCAGAATTTTTCCTCGACGGCCGTCTCGGCGGAACGGCCCAGATAATTGAGCGCGTCATAGCGCTCACCGAGTCCGTAGACGCCCGCGTACCCGGCCTCTATATGTATCTCGTACCCGCCGGAGGCCCCGGAGCACGCAAAGCGCGCCGGGGCCTCTTTTGACGTGGAGATGTAAAAAGTATCGAACGGTATAGTCCTTGTCAGATGTTCCATGCCAGTCCCTTTCAGCGCTCAGCCCTTTATCCCGCCGGCCATGAGGCCGTTTTTGAACTGCTTTTGCGCGCAGAGGTAGATGATTATAATCGGTATCATCGAGATGAGGCTGCCCGCCATGAGCACGTTGTACTCGGTGTTATACTGCCCGTTGAGCGTGGAGAGCGCTATGGGCAGCGTCATTTTATTGCGGTCGGTGAGCATCAGGAGCGGCCAGAGGTAGTCGTTCCAGCTCTCCATGAAGGTCGTCACCGCCAGCGTGGCGATGGTAGGCGCGCACATGGGCAGGGCTATGCGCCGGTAGACCTGGAATACCCCCGCCCCGTCTATCCGCGCCGCGTCGAGGAAGTCGTTTGGTATGGCCCGCATCTGCTGCACGAGCATGAAGACCGCGAAGGGCTTGAAAATGCCCGGCAGTATTACGCTCGCGTAGCTGTCTATGAGCCCGAGCTTGTTCATTATGACAAAGAGCGGAATCATCGTCACCTGCGTCGGTATCATCATCGTCGCGAGGTAGAGCCCCAGCACAAGCGAGCTGCCGCGGAAGCGTATCTTGGCGAAGGCGAAGGCCGCCATGCTCGCCGAGACTATGGTCAGCAGCGTGAAGGCGCAGGTTATGAAGAGGCTGTTGCCTATCGTTTTGAGGAAAGGGAAGCGCGAGAATACCTCGAAATAGGCGTCAACCGTGGGCTCCTCGGGTATCCATTCTATCGGTATGCTCATGAGCGCGCCGCGGCTCTTGAGCGAGGTGGATATCATCCAGACGAAGGGCACGAGGGCTATGATCGCCAGCAGCATGGCGACGATGTAATATCCGGCCCCGCCGAGGATACGTTTACGAGTCATAGGTCACCCACCTCCTCTGAACCTTCATCTGCAGGCCCGTACAGGCCATGATTATGACGAACAGCAGCCAGGAGAAGGCCGCGGCGTAGCCCATGCGGTAGTAGCGGAAGCCGTACTTGTAAATGCGCTCGACCATGACCTGGGTCGCGCCGTTGGGGCCGCCGTCGGTCATGATCATAATCTGCGGAAAGAGCTGGAAGGCGTTTATGAGGCTCACGACCAGCACATAGAATATCGCCGGGGTCATCAGCGGCAGGGTAATCCGCCAGAACTTCGTCCACGCGCCCGCGCCGTCGAGAGAGGCGGCCTCGTAGTAGCTCTGGTTGATGCCCACCATGCCGGAGAGCAGTATGAGGCCGAAGAAACCCATGTCCTTCCACACGCTGACCAGCACGATGGCGGGCATGGCCCAGTTCTCGTCGAGCAGCCAGCCGGGGCCCTCTATGCCAAAAAAGCCGAGGATGCCGTTGACCGCGCCGTACTGGGGCGAGAGCATACTCTTCCAAATCATGCTAGCCGCGACCCAGCTCGTGAGCACGGGAATGTAGTAGATTATCCGAAAGGCCGTGACGCCGCGCCTCTCGCGGCTGAGCAGATAGGCCACGCCCAGCGAGCAGAGCAGCATCAGCGGGATGTAGAGCACGATGTACTCGAGCGTATTGCCGAGCACCTGCCAGAACTCGCCGCCGCCCAGTATGGCCTTGTAGTTTTCAAATCCCACGAAGTGCTCGGCGAAGAAGCCGGGGTCCGTGAGCCTGTCGAGGCCGTTCCAGTCCGTGAGGCTGAGGAAGAAAGAGATAATGAGCGGCAGCAGCGAGAACACGGCGAGGCCGACGAGGCTCGGCAGCAGGAAGGGCGAGGCCGTGAGCAGGCCGTCCTGACCGCGTATGGGCTTTTCTCTTTTGCGTTTCGGTCTCACGGCCATTCCTCCCTTTTTGTCAGAATGGGGAGGGGAAAGCCCCCTCCCCGGCGTTTTGGTTTATCCCAGGCTTATCTGCGCCTCGCACTGGGCCTGGGCCTCGTCGAGCGCCTGCTGGACGGTCACCGTCCCGGCCGCGGCGGCCTCGAGCTGGCGGCCGATGATGTCGCTCATGAGGGCGTAGTCCTCAATGACGGGCGGGACGACCAGGTAGTCGAGACTCTCGAAAACGGCCTCGCGGTTCTCCGGCGGGGTGAGGTCGAGGTAGCTCGCGAGCACCTCCTCGTCGTTTATCGCGGGCAGATCCCAGCCGGCCTCGATGCGTATCTCGGCGGCGGCGGGGCTGGAGCAGAGCCAGGTTATCCAGGTCATGG
>CALWYR010000013.1 GCA_944385805.1 uncultured Oscillospiraceae bacterium | reverse complement strand
ATGTTCGACACCGTAAACGGCAAGCTCAACATCGTGAACCTGCCGCGAGATATGCTGGTGAACGTGAACCTCAACATCAAGAAGATTAACCAGCCCTACGCCGCGGACATCAATAACGGCGGCGACGGCATAGACCCGCTGCTCGAGTGCATATCCGACATCCTCGGCTACAGCGTCGATATGTACGCGCTCATAGACATCAGCGCCGCGGCGGAGATAGTCGACGCCATCGGCGGCGTGTACTTCGACATCCCCTACGACATGGACTGGGACGCGCCCGACCAGGACCCGCCGCTGCACATCCACATCAAGGCCGGCCCGCAGACGCTCGACGGCGAGAACTTCGTCAACGCCATGCGCTTCCGCATGTCCAACGACGGCTCGCACTCCTACGCCGGCGGCGACATACAGCGCATCGCCTTCCAGCAGGAGCTGCTCACGGCCCTCGCGAGCCAGGCGCTCCAGATAGGGAACATCCTCAACATCGGCGAGATGTACAGCGCCGTGATGGACAACATGATAACCAACGTCTCCGTGGGCAACGCCGCCTGGCTGCTCGAGCAGTTCCTGAAGCTCGGCGCCGAGGACATCACCTTCCAGACCATACCCAACCGCATGGACGGCATGATAGGCGGGCTCAACTACGTCATGCCCATCATAGACGACTGGCTCGAGATGCTCAACGCATACCTCAACCCCTTCGACGTCGCGATAAGCGAGGAGAATATCAACATGATATCCTATATCGACGGGGTGTGGACGATGACGCAGGGTTACATTGCCGGAGGAGAGGATTCCTTCGCGTATTTCGGATAGGGAAAGGGAGTTACAAAGATGCTGACACCGAGAGAGATTGCCGAAACCGCCGTCAGGGTTTTGAGCGACAAGCAGGCGAAGGACATCCAGGTGCTGCGCACTACCGACGTCACCGTCCTCGCCGACTACTTCGTAATCTGCACCGCCACCAGCTCCACGCACGTGAAGACCCTCACCGACGAGGTCGACGGCGTGCTGAGCAATATGGGCGAGCCGCCGCTCAGGCGCGAGGGCTATCGCGGGGGCGGCTGGATACTGCTGGACTTCGGCTGCGTGATAGTCCACATATTCCAGAAGGAGATGCGCGAGTTCTACAACCTCGAGCACCTCTGGAACGACGCAGAAGAGGTGCCCCTCTCATCCCTTCGGGGCCCTACGGCCTGAGCCGGGCGCTCGGGTCAAAGGGGCCGCTGGACAAAACTAAACTTTTGTAAGGGAGAAAGCACAGGAAATGGGCTACGATTTCGCAAGCATAGAAAAGAAATGGCAGAATTACTGGCTGGAGCACAAGACCTTCGCCGCCGTCACCGGCGATAAGACGAGGAAGAAGTTCTTCCCCCTCGTCGAGTTCCCCTATCCCAGCGGCGACGGCCTCCACGTCGGCCACCCGCGCCCCTACACCGCGATGGACATCGTCGCGCGCAAGCGGCGCATGGAGGGCGAGAACGTCATCTTCCCGATAGGCTTCGACGCCTTCGGCCTGCCGACGGAGAACTACGCCATAAAGAACCATATGCACCCCCGCGAGGTCACCAAGCGCAACATCGAGCGCTTCACGAAGCAGCTGCAGATGCTCGGCTACAGCTTCGACTGGGACCGCGTCGTGGATACCACGGACCCGCAGTACTACAAGTGGACCCAGTGGATATTCCTCCAGATGTACAAGCACGGCCTCGCGTATAAGGCCAGCATGCCCGTCAACTGGTGCACGAGCTGCAAGTGCGTTCTCGCCAACGAGGAGGTCGTGGAGGGCGTCTGCGAGCGCTGCGGTGCGCCCGTCGTGCGCAAGGAGAAGAGCCAGTGGATGCTGCGCATCACCGCCTACGCCCAGAGGCTCATAGACGACCTCGACGACGTCGACTACATCGAGCGCGTCAAGATTCAGCAGCGCAACTGGATAGGCCGCTCCACCGGCGCGGAGGTCGACTTCAAGGCCACCACCGGCGACGTGATAAAGGTCTTTACCACCCGCTGCGACACGCTCTTCGGCGCGACCTACATGGTCCTCTCGCCCGAGCACGAGCTCGTGAGGAGCTGGCTCGAGAGCGGCGCCATCACCAACCCCGACGAGGTGAAGAAGTACCAGGCCGAGGCCGCCGCCAAGTCCGACCTCGAGCGCACCGAGCTCAATAAGGACAAGACCGGCGTGCGCACCATGGGCGTCGACGCCATAAACCCCGTCAACGGCGAGACCATCCCGATATTCATCTCCGACTACGTCCTCGCGAGCTACGGCACCGGCGCCATCATGGCCGTCCCGGGCCACGACCAGCGCGACTGGGAATTCGCGAAGGAATTCGGCCTGCCGATAATCGAGGTCGTCAAGGGCGGCGACATCAGCAAGGAGGCCTATATAGCCAAGGACGACAGCGCTATCATGGTCAACTCCGGCTTCCTCGACGGCATGAGCGTCAAGGCCGCCATCCCCACCATGACCAAGTGGCTGGAGGATAAGGGCCTCGGCCGCGCCAAGGTCAACTACAAGCTGCGCGACTGGGTCTTCTCCCGCCAGCGCTACTGGGGCGAGCCCATCCCGATAATCAACTGCCCCAAGTGCGGTTGGGTGCCCATGGACGAGAAGGACCTGCCGCTGCTGCTGCCCGACGTGGAGAGCTACGAGCCCACCGACAACGGCGAGAGCCCGCTCGCGCACATGCGCGACTGGGTGCAGTGTACCTGTCCCAAGTGCGGCGGACCCGCCGAGCACGAGACGGACACCATGCCCAACTGGGCCGGCTCCTGCTGGTACTTCCTGCGCTATATGGACCCGCGCAACGACGAGGCTCTGGCCGGCCAGGAGGCCCTCGACTACTGGAGCCCCGTAGACTGGTACAACGGCGGCATGGAGCACACCACCCTGCATCTGCTCTACAGCCGCTTCTGGCACAAGTTCCTCTACGACATCGGCGTCGTGCCCACCAAGGAGCCCTACGCCAAGCGCACCAGCCACGGCATGATCCTCGGCCTCAACCCTCACAACTGGAACAACCTCTCCGACGAGGACAGGGAGAAGCTGCTCGCCGAGTGCGGCAGCGAGGATGAGGCGAAGAAGTACCTCGTCCACAAGTACGGCGAGATGGCCGATCACCCCATCGTCAAGATGAGCAAGAGCCTCGGCAACGTCGTCAACCCCGACAGCGTGGTCAAGGAATACGGGGCCGACACCCTGCGTCTCTATATCATGTTCCTCGGCGACTTCGAGAAGGCCGCGCCCTGGAACCCCAGCGCCGTCAAGGGCTGCAAGCGCTTCCTCGACCGCGTCTGGGCCCTGGGCGAAAAGCGCATCGACGGCGGCGAGGGCTACTCTGCCGCCAACGAGAAGGAGGTCCACCGCTGCATAAAGAAGGTGGGCGAGGACATAGAGAGCATGAAGTTCAACACCGCCATCGCCTCTATGATGGTGCTGGTGAACAAATTCTATGAGAGCGCCCCCAGCCGCGGCGATATGAAGGCCCTTCTGGCCCTGCTGAGCCCCTTCGCGCCCCACATCGCCGAGGAGCTCTGGGAGATCCAGGGCTTCGAGGGCATCGCCTCCCTGAGCCCCTGGCCGAGCTACGACGAGAGCAAGACCCTCGACGAGGTCAAGGAGATAGCTGTGCAGGTCAACGGCAAGCTGCGCGGAACCGTCACCATCCCCGTCGACTGCGAGGAGTCCGTCGCGCTCGAGGCCGCCATGGCCGAGCCCAAGGTGAAGAAGTTCACCGACGGCTGCGCCATAGTGAAGACCATCTATGTCAGGAATAAGCTGGTGAATATCATCGCAAAGCCGCAGAAGTGAGTTTTACTTGACAACTGAGGGTCAAACACTTATAATACGTTTGTTAAAGGGTTAATAGCCCCGACAGCGTCTGTGGACGTTTTGGAGGGAGGGAATACAATGTCTGAAATCTATGTCAAGGAAAACGAGTCTCTGGACAACGCTCTCAAGCGCTTCAAGCGCAGCTGCGCCAAATCCGGCGTGCTGGCTGACCTCCGCAAGAAGGAGTACTACCAGAGCCCCAGCGTCAAGCGCCGTAAGAAGAGCGAGGCCGCTCGCAAGAATAAGAAGCGCTACTACTAATTGAGACGCGCACAGCGCCAAGGCGAATGCCTTGGCGCTGTTTTTTGCCCATCTGTGGTTTGACCACAGATGATTTGTTCAACATTTCAGGCCAATATAAGAGCATAAAGCGGATATATTAGTTAAAATATTAAAAATACAACACAAAATTCACGAATTGTTGAAATATTGGTTTGACTTTTAACTATATCTTTGGTATTCTGACAATAGATATGTGCCCTTGCGTGCGCGCTTTTGGGCAAAATTGAGAATGGGGGGTCAAACTTGAGAGATTTAAAGCACTTGATTTTCTTCGAGGACCTGCTGCAGGAGGCGAACAACGCCCTCGTAAAGCAGGCCAAGAGCGAGGGCAAGCGGGCGCTGGGCTACACCTGCTATTTCATCCCCGAGGTGCTGCTTGACCTCGAGGGCTGCTTTGGCGTTAGGCTCCGCGCGCCGCGCTGTACCTCGCCGGACATCGCGACCTATTACATGTCCGGCCGCACCTGCCACTACGGGCGCAGCCTTCTCGAGCGCGCGCTCGAGGGCGGCTACAACTTCCTTGACGCCCAGATGGCCACCGAAACCTGCACCGTCACCTGCCGCTTCCAGGAGCACCTTCAGATGATGGACGTGATAAAGAACCCGGACTTCTTCTGCGAGTTTACCGACGTACCCTTCAAGAAGACGGAAAACAGCATAGAGCACTATGAAAAACAGCTCAGGGCGCATGTGCTTAATCCCATAAGCGAGCGCTTCGGCATCGACACCTCGGACGAGGCCCTCATGCGCGCCATCGAGCGGCACAACGAGCTCTGCGCGCTCATAACCGAAATTGGCAGCCACAGGAAAGAGAAAAACCCGAATATCACCGGCTATGAGTTCCACGTCATACAGCTTGTAAGCCTGGTGTGTCCGAAGGAGCTTATCCTGCCATACATCCGCGAGACGGCCGAGGAGCTGCGCACAAGGGAGCCGGACCCAAAGCCCTGGTTCCGCTGCCGTGTGCTGCTCGCCGGCAGCGAGAACGACGACCCCGGCTTTACCCAGCTCATCGAGAGCTGCGGCGCCATGGTCGTCGCCGACCGCTATTGCTATGGCTCCATCCCGGGGCGCGAACAGATTGTGATAGGCGAGGGGGAGAGCCCGCTCAGGGCCATAGCGCGCCACTACATAGCCACCAGCGAGTGCCCGCGCTATATGGAGCAGCACGTCATGCGCGAGCGCAAGCGTCACCTCGCCGACTGGGCGAAGGAGTACGGCGCCGACGGCATCATCGTAGAGAGCAACAAGTTCTGCGAGTATTGGAGCTACGAGCGCACGATAGACACGATAGTGCTCAAGCGCGACTTCGGCCTGCCCGTGTGCTCTATCGAGAAGGAGTATATCAACTCCGCCTCCGGCCAGCTGCGCACCCGCTTCCAGGCCTTTGTCGAGAGCATCGAGATTAAGCAGATACAGGAGGGGAAGTGATGGGCATGAAAAATTTCAAGAAGAAGCTGCGCGACTTTGTCTACGGCAAGCCCCACCGCGAGCGCAGGCTCGGCGACCTCTACGAGCCCAAGACCGGCCTCTATAAGCACCGCGAGTGGCGCGGCATCAAGGACACGATGTACTACTTCAACCGCATCTGGCTCTACAACTACGGCATGATGGTCTACGACGTCATGCGCTACGGCGGCGTCGTCAACTTCATGAAGGGCGTCTGGCGCTATCGCTGGATAGGCCAGACCTACCTCACCGTCATGCACTGGTACGACCGCGGCTTCGAGGGCCTGCGCGGCCCGGCGCTCGCCGCCAGCGCCTGGCACTACCGGGCCATGACCAGCGAGACGATACGCCAGTTCATGCGCATGTTCTCCGCTGACGCCAACCTCCGCGGCGGCAAGCGCAACGAGCTCTGGCAAAAGACCATAGCTCACGACGAGACCGTCGCCGGCGCGATTTTCTATCCCTGGCGCGACCGGATTGACGACGTGCCGCTCCAGATGGTGCCCTACTTTTTCACGTGGCACGTCACCTGGCACACTGTGCTCCACTACATAGACGCCGTACAGAGCATCGGCCTGCCCGGCGACCCCTGCCCGATGTGCCAGGCCGAGGCCGGCCTGAGCGTCCTCGACGACATGCCGGACTACTTCCCCTTCCTCATCACCAGCAATGAGGCCTGCGACGGCTCCGTAGGCACGAGCATCCTCCAGGACTGGGCCTATGACAAGCCCCTCTTCGCCATGCCTCAGCCCATGCAGTTCGACGACCCGCTGGTGCAGGAGCACTGCCGCCGCGAGATAGAGGAGTGCTGGAAGTTCATCGAGGAGCAGACGGGCCTCCCGTTTGACTACGACTGCTTCGTAAAGTACATCGAGCGCTATAACGAGCTCACCCGCTTTGAGCACGAGAAGTGGGATGTCGCCGCCAACAGCCCATACTATCCGCTGTGCGGCAGCGCTCAGGCGCTCTACCGCATCTACTACTCTCAGGCCGGCTGGCGCGATATATGGGCACAGACGGATAAGCGCGTTAAGAAGATCCTTCACAAGTGCGTTGAGCGGAAGATTAACTGCTTCCCCGAGACGCGCCACCGTGTAATAGCCTGGAGCTGCGCGCCGCTGTACTACAGCTTCTGGCCGACCTGGGCATACAACTGCTGGGGCCTCTACACGGTCATAAACATGGATTCGCTCATGTTCGACATAGACATGCGCACCGATACGCCGGAACACCTCATGGAGGACTTCACGCTCTACAATGAGTGGGCGCCCATGCGCCGCATGGCCGTCGGCGGCTATAAGCACATATTCGAGCTCTGGGAGAACATGGAGCGCTTCCACTGCGACATGGTCATGATGTACGACCAGATCCAGTGCAAGGGCATGCAGGGCATCACCGGCATGTTCGAGGACGAGTTCCGCAAGCGCAACATCCACGCGATATGGATGCCGCACGCCCTGCCGGACAGCCGCACCGTCTCACGCGCGGAGATACGCAGCAAGATAAACGACTACATGTTCACCGTCATGCACGAGGAGCCGCTCGACCCCACGCTGCTGGACTTCGACGACTCGCTCGGCTGGTAAGGAGGGACGCACATGAAAAAAGCGAAAAAGATACTTTTCACCGTCCTCGGCGGCGCGGCCGCGCTCTACGCCGGGCTCTTCGCCGTATTCTACTTCGACCTGGACGGCAAGTTCCTCTACCACGTCGTCGAGCCCTTCCTCTGCAGGCACTACGACAAAATAGAGCGCCGCGACATAAGCAAAGTGCCCTACGACGTCGACAAGTACCCCGAGTACGAGTACAAGACCTGAAGGCGCGGCCCCGGTTCGCCGGGGCCTTTTAGAGAATTGTTATTGACAAATGTCAATAACTCTGTTATACTGGCCTCAGTAAATGGCAAATGCCAATTATAACTGAGGAGGTTATCTTATGCCAAGACCAAGGAAATGCCGCAGAGTCTGCGCCCTGCCGGAGCGTAGACAGTTCGCGCCGGTCGGCGGCGAGATAGGGGAGGCCGTTGTGCTGACGGTTGACGAGTATGAGGCCGTGCGGCTCATAGACATGGAGAGGCTGACGCAGGAGCAGTGCGCCGGACGCATGGACGTCTCCCGCGCCACCGTACAGCAGATTTACGATACCGCCCGCGGCAAGCTGGCCGCCGCGCTTGTGGAGGGGAAGGCCCTGAGGATAGAGGGGGGCGACTACCGCCTTTGCGACGGCACCGGCCCCAACTGCGGCGGAGAGCACTGCCGCCGTCATAAGCATGGCGAGGGCGGGCGCTGCCGCGGACAGGGCCAGGGCCGCCGCCGCGGGGACGCAGAGCCCGGCGAATGCCGCCGCGGCCGCGGAGGCGTATTTGAGGAGGAATAAGCTTGAAGGTAGGCATAATCCGCTGTATGCAGACCGAGGACTACTGTCCCGGCACCGCCGATTTCCGCGCCATGCGCTCTCGGAGCGGCGTCTTTGAGGGCGTCGCGGAGGACATTGAGCTCGTAGGCTTCACGAACTGCGGCGGCTGCCCCGGCAAGCGCGTGCCGCTCAGGGTGCGTGAGCTCGTAAGGCGCGGCGCGGACACGATAGTCCTCGCCAGCTGCATAAAAAAGGGCACGCCCATAGGCTATCCCTGCCCCTTCGCCAAGCGCCTCGCCGACCTCGCGGCCGCCGAGGCGGGCGAAGGAGTGCGCATCCTCGACTGGACGCACTGAATCCGCCAGAATTCGCTTAGAGCGAAAAAATCCGCCGGTGCGCGCCGGCGGATTTTTCATACTGCTCGTGTTCAGAAAATTTTTACATGTGTATCATGCCGAAAAGCCTTGAATCCGAGGGCGGCGAAATGTATAATGTCCCCAGATACAGTGCCGGGGAACATTGTATTTTTAGCCTTTGCGTGTTCCGTCAGCACGCTGCTGGACAATCTGCGCGCTGCGCAGCGATAAGGAGCTGATATGATGGAAGTAATAATCTGCCTTTTCGGGGCCTTCGCCCTGCCCACGCTATGCTTCGCATCGTTCCACAGCGAGCGGCACGGCGCGGGAGCGGCGCTCGGAGCGCTTGGCTTCGCGCTGAATCTCGGCCTCTCGGTCTGGTATTTGGCGGCCCTTACAAAGTGGGTGAGGTTTGAGGGCATGGAGGCTTTCGCGGGCTTTGGGATTCCCGGCATCGTGCTGGCCATAGCCTTCGCCGGCCTGTTCTCCGCCGCGATTACCGTAAACGTAATAAAGCTTCGCGCCGCGGGAAGGCTGCGCGAAGAGCGCGCCGGTAGCGAAGCGGCGCGCGCCATGCCCAGAGGGGAGAGCTTGTGATGACCTTTACCCTCGCCTGTACCCTAGCCTTCGCCGCCATACTGCTCACCGTCGGGAGCTTCAGCGCCGGCAGGAACTCAGGGCGCGCCGCCTGAGCGGCCGCCGCGCTCTCTGCAAACGCTGCCGCCGCCGCGATCACAACCTATTTCCTCGCGGGCGCGAAGCCGAGAAAAGCGCCGCAGCATCTGCGGAGTTCTCAGGCCGGGGCCTGACTGTTAAAAGAGCCGGATGGCGCTTTAGTGCCATCCGGCTTTGCTTTTCGCTTATTTTTCAATTGTGAGGTTGTCTATGCCGTTTGCCTCGAACTCGCTGAAGTACTCGTCCATGCGGGTGTTGAGCTCGTTCATGTCGTCCGGGTCGGTGTGCTCAAGGCTCATATCGCGGCGCGCGAGCTCCTCGGCGAGTATGTCGTAGAAAACGGCGTCCTCATAGTCGGCTATGGCCTCGTGTATGCCGCCCTCCTCAAAGGCCTTTGAGGGGAAGACATGGCCGTACCAGGTGGAGTAGAGGTCCTTGAGCCCAAGCCTGGCGCAGTAGCCGAAAAGCTTCTCCTGAATGTCGTCGTAGTCCTTGAAGCGATCCGACTCGCTGCGCGTGGAGTTGAGCACCCAGTTGCCTATATAAACCATGTCCAGCAGCCGCCGGAACTCCTTGTTGGTCAGTTCAATATTCATTCAGCAGCCCTCCCAGCGCGAATTGAGCAGTAAACCACTGCAATATTATTATATCACCGGAGGTCAAGAATTTCTACAGCAAATTGTAAACAGGCCCGGGAAGACTTCTTCCCGGGCCCTTGCTTTATGCGCCAACGGGCGCGTCCTTTGGCTTGTTGCCGGTGTATAGCTGGTAATAGAGGCCCTGCTTGGTGATAAGCTCGTCGTGGGTGCCGCGCTCTATTATCCGGCCGAGCTCCATGACCATGATACAGTCGGCGTTCTGCACCGTGCTCAGGCGGTGGGCGATGACGAAGGTGGTACGGCCCGTCATGAGCGCGTCCATACCGCCCTGCACCAGCTTCTCGGTGCGGGTGTCGATTGAGCTGGTGGCCTCGTCGAGTATGAGCACCGGGGGATCGGCGACCGCCGCGCGGGCAATCGCCAGCAGCTGGCGCTGGCCCTGGCTGAGGTTGGCGCCGTCGCCTGTGAGCATTGTGTTGTAGCCGTCGGGCAGGCGGCGAATGAAGCCGTCGGCGTTGGCGAGCGTGGCGGCGGCGATGCACTCCTCGTCCGTGGCGTCGAGGTTGCCGTAGCGGATGTTCTCCATGACCGTGCCGGTGAAGAGGTGCGTGTCCTGAAGCACCATGCCGAGGCTGCGGCGCAGGTCCTGCTTCTTTCTCTTGTTGATGTTTATGCCGTCGTAGCGTATCTTGCCGTCGGCGATGTCGTAGAGGCGGTTTGTGAGGTTCGTTATCGTGGTCTTGCCCGCGCCGGTCGCGCCGACGAAGGCTATCTTCTGGCCGGGCTTTGCCCACATGCTGATGTCGTGCAGCACCAGTTTGTCCTCGTCGTAGCCGAAGTCGACGTG
>CALWYR010000012.1 GCA_944385805.1 uncultured Oscillospiraceae bacterium | reverse complement strand
CGGAGCAACACCGCGGAGGGACATTGAGGCCGGCCCGGCCGTCCCATGGAGGTGGCTAAAGCCTTGCGGCAACGTAAGGCGTAGATAGATGGCCGTCGATTACAGAACCCGGCTTACAGGCCCGCTCATTTCGTTAACGATGACCAGTGCGCGCACTGGTCCTCTTTAGCAAATCCGTCCCGGGGAAATGGATTTTATAGGGCGGGCTGGGTTTTTATTATTGTTGACGTGTGTAAACATGCGTGCTATAATGCGGGCATAATCTTTTTGGAGGCTCTTTAATGCGTTCGCTTGTGCGTAAATATACCCTTCCGGGGCTTATAATCTGCGTCCTGGGGCTCATTGGGCTCTGGGGGATGTACGTTTTCTGGCTTTCCGGTTCCGATTACAGTCTCTGGGCATATCTGCTGGCCATACTCAGCGTGGTCCTCTTCGCGCTCGTATGCCTGCGCTTTGTGCCGGGCTGGATGCGCTTCTGGTCGCGCGGGGGATACGCCGCCGCGCGGCCGCTCGCGGCGGAGCCGGCGCGGATACGCGCGAAAATTTTCCTCGCCCTGCTGCTCTGGGGCCTCGCGCTCTACGCGCTCATCTTTTTGATTTACCTGCTGGCGGGCTATTCGCCCGACGGCTTCCTGCGCTTCTGGACCCTGACGGACGCGCAGCACTACCTCGACATCGCGCGCGACTGGTATCTCTCCGAGGGCGTCGTCGACAGGCTGGTTCAGCTCGTCTTCCTGCCCGGCTACCCGCTGGCGATAAGGCTCGCGCACCTGCTCATCCCCGACTGGACGCTCGCGGGGCTCACGGTCTCCTGGATCTGCTTCGCCGCCGCCGGCGCGGCGCTCTACTCGCTGCTGAGGCTCGACTATGAGCACGCGGCGGCGCTCAGGGCCGTAAAGTACCTCTGCCTGCTGCCCGGCTCCTTCTTCTTCCTCGCGCCGCTGAGCGAGAGCCTCTTCCTGCTTTTGAGCCTGCTCTGCGTCCTCCTCGCGCGCCGGGGGCGCTGGGGCCCCGGCTGCCTCATGGGCGCGCTGGCGGCCTTCACGCGCTCGCTGGGGCTGATGCTCTTCGTGCCCGTCTGCATGGAGCTCGTCCATGAGCTCGCGAGGGAGCGGCGCGGCTGCGCGCGGCTGCTCTGGCTGCTGCTGATTCCGGCTGGCTTCGGCGCCTACCTGCTCGTCAATTACAAGGTGGCGGGCAACCCGTTCCAGTACATGGTCTACCAGCGCGAGCACTGGGGGCAGGGCTTCGGCTTCTTCTTCGCCACGGCGGCCTATCAGCTCGATAACGCCATCGAATGCGCGGGCTCGAACTGGCACAACCTGCTCGGCCTCTGGCTGCCGAACCTCGTATACTCGATTGCCTCGCTGGCCGTCATGGCGGCCGCGGCGCGCCGAATGCGGCCGTCCTACACGGCCTGGTTCATCGCCTACTACGCCGTCGCCATCGGCGCGACCTGGCTTCTGAGCGCGCCGAGGTATCTGATAAGCCTGCCGCCCCTCATCCTCGCCGCCTCCATGCCGGCAAAGGGCAGGAGGCGTGACGCGGCGATAAGCCTGGCGCTCGCGCCGCTCTGGCTCTACTACGCGGTTATGTTCGTGCTGCGCTGGCAGGTGTGGTAATTCAAGTATAATTCGCGCGAAAATGCCGGGCCGCATGGCGGCCCGGCTCTCTTTATTCCTTATTTCCTGGAGAAGGGCTTGCTGAGGCTCTTGATGGCGATGTTTCCAAAGCGCTTGACCACGTGCGGCGCGAGGCTGGGGACCAGCTTATCGTAGTCGAGGCCCTCCACGTCGCGCACGCGCTCGAGGCGTATCGCGTCGAACTTGCACTTGGTGGTGCAGATGCCGCAGCCGACGCACTTGTACTCGTCGAGCACCACCGCGCCGCAGCCCAGGCAGCGCTCCGTCTCCTTCTTCATCTGCTCCTCAGTGAGCGTGCCCCTGAGGTCGCGGAAGGTCTTGACGGCCTCGGCGGGGTTGGCGGCCTCGCTGCGCTGGCGCGGCGTGAGGCTGAGGTCGTGGATGGGCACGCTGACGGCGCTCTTGTCTATGGCGATGTACTCCTTGACCGCGCGGCCCAGCACCAGGCTCTGGCCCTCGTGGACGAAGCGGTGGATGGAGATGCTCGCCTCCTTGCCGGCCGCGATGGCGTCTATGGCAAAGCGCGGGCCGGTGACCACGTCGCCGCCGGCGAAGATGTCGGCCTCGCCGGTCTGCAGCGTGACGGGGTCTACCTGCACGGTGCCGCTGCGGTTGAACTGCACGCCGCTGCCGCGCAGCATGTCGCCCAGCTCCACGCGCTGGCCGACGGCGGCGATGACGCAGTCGGCGGCCAGCTCCTCGCTCTCGCCAGTGGGCTGCACGGAGCGGCGGCCGCTCGCGTCGGCGGCGCCGAGCTGCATCAGGTTGAGACGGACGGCGCTGACGTCCTCGGCGCCGAGGAGCTCCGCGGGCGCGGCGAGGTACTTGAACCTCACGCCCTCGGCCTCGGCCTCGAGCAGCTCCTCGTCCGCGGCGGGCATCTCCGCGCGGCCGCGGCGGTAGATGACCGTGACCTCCTCCGCCCCCAGGCGCAGGGCGGCGCGGGCGCAGTCGAGGGCCGTGTTGCCGCCGCCTATTACGGCGGCGCGCCTGCCGACGAAGGGCCGCTCACCCCTGTTTATCGCGCTGAGGAACTCCAGCGCGCCATAGACATTGCGCCTGTCCTCGCCGGGGACGCCGAGCCTGACGCTGCGCCAGGCGCCAGCGGCGAGATAGAAGGCCTCGTAGCCCTGGGCGCGCAGCTCGGGTATCGTCACGTCCCTGCCGACCTCGACGCCGCATTTGAACTCCACGCCCAGCTGGCGCAGCACGTCTATCTCGGCCTCTACGACATCCTTTTCCAGGCGGAACTCGGGTATAACGCGCGTGAGCATGCCGCCGGGGCGCTCAGCCTTTTCAAAGACGGTGACGGGATAGCCCTTGACGGCGAGGTAGTAGGCGCAGCTCATGCCGCTGGGGCCGCCGCCGATGACGGCTATCTTGTTGGTAAAGGGCCTGCCGGTCTGGTTGAGCATGGGCGGGACATAGCGCGTCTCGGCGTTGAGCTCCTTGTCGGCGATGAACTTCTTGATGTCGTCTATCGCGATGGGGTCGTCGATGTCGCCGCGGGTACACGCGTCCTCGCAGGCCCGGTTGCATATACGGCCGCAGACCGCCGGGAAGGGGTTTTCGCGCTTTATGAGCTCGAGCGCCTCCAGATAGCGGCCCTGGCTGGCGAGCTTGATGTAGCCCTGGACGGGTATGTGCGCGGGACACTCCATCTTGCAGGGCGCGGTGCCGCTCTCGACCACGTTGACGCGGTTGGTGCGGTAGTCGACGTTGTAGTGCTTCTTAGTCCAGGGGACGTCGAAGGGGTTAGCGCGCTCGTCCCTCTCGCTGTCGGTGTTGCCGCAGAGCTTGGCGCCCAGCTTGAGCGCGCCGAGCTGGCAGTTCTCCACGCAGAGGCCGCAGGCCACGCACTTGGAGGCGTCCACGCGCGCGACATAGTTGGTGCGCAGCATATCGGGCTCGTTGAAATACTCCCCGAAGCGCAGCGCGAGGCAGGAGCAGCCGCAGCAGTTGCATATGGCGGTGGGGCCGTCGTAGCCCTCGGCCTCGTTTATCTCATGGACAAGCCCGTTGTCCTCTGCGCGCTTGAGTATCTCCTTGGCCTCCTCCTTGCTGACCAGGCGGTGGCTTCCCTGCTTGGAAAAGAACTTGGCGTTGTCGTTGATGTACATGCACATGTCCTCTTCCAGGTGGCCGCAGCCCTCGCCCATCAGGCGGCGGGTGCGGCGGCAGGAACAGGGGCCGACGGAAATGGCCCAGGCGTTGTCTATAATGCGCTCGACCTCGTCATAGGGCGCGACGTGGGTGTCGTTCTTTATCGCGCTGCCTACCGGCATGACGCGCATGGGTCCCATGCCGGCCGGGAAATTGGCCACAAGTATGGGCGTGCGGTAGCGGGTGTAGCGCTCGAAGCACTCTGCCAGCACGGGATACTTCTCGCACTGCTCCTTGACCGAGAGTATGCCCTCCATGATGCCAGGCACCCATATAGGATAGTAGTAAGTCTCCCTATCGCCTTCGTAGACACAGCGGACGATACCAGCGTCGGCCAGCTGGTTTACAATCTTCTGAGCGTATTCCACGCTCACCTTGGCCTTGGCGGCTATCTCCTCTATCGGGCGCGGACTGCGCACCTTGACGTGCATGCCTATGTCCGCCATCTCGTCGGTGACGATGGGGTCGAGTATCATGTACTCGGGATCAGAGGGCGTGACACCCATATAGGTGCCGCACTCAAGGCTGATCTTCGTCGCAAGCATGAGTATCTTTTTTCTGAATGCCATTAGATCCCCTCCGTTTTCACGATGTAAATTGCATATACAGGTAATTTAATTATACGCCATCAATATTCGTTATTCAATTAACAACTTTGTTAAAGAGTAAGAGCGTATTTTGGCGATATTAACGGATGGCACTGGTTTGACCACCGCGCCTTGCGTGGGGATTGACCAATACGCCGCCCCGTGCTATGATATTCGCAGCCCGGGAGGTGAGACGATGCACGAGATAGGCGTTGTGCGCTCCATGCTGCGCACCGTGGAGGAATTCGCGCGCGAGAACGGTATAGAAAAGGTCGTCAGCATCGTCGTCGAGATTGGCGACCTCTCGATGATAGTGCCCAAATACGTGGAAGACATTTACTCGGTGGTAACGCAGGACACGCCCTTCGCCGGCACGGAGCTGGTGATAGAGGTCGAGGAGGGCCAGGGCGTCTGCCGCGAGTGCCGCCGCGCCTTCCCCATCGTCAAAAACGAGGGCTACTGCCCGCGCTGCGGCCGGCGCAGCGCGGACATCATCAGCGGCCGGGACTTTATTATTAAGGAGATAGTCGTCCCATAGGCCGGATTTTGTGCACTGTGTTAGAAGCGCGCACCCATGCAATGGTCATATTGTGAAAATTAGCGGGTTGACTTTTGCACCGCAAAGCGTTATTGTATATGCAACAGCAAAACGGCCCCGGGCCGGGAAAGGAGACTACAGCATGACCAAGCTCGCCAATATCCGCCGCAATCTGCTCGCCGTCTCCGCCCAGGCTCGCGCTATCTTTGCGGGCTTCTTTAGCTACGTCTATTTTTACTTTTACTTTTTTTACCAGACTATGCTTGGAAGCCTGACAAGACCTGCGGCCTGCTGATTTAACCGGCAGCTACGGCCCCCGCCTTGTAAGGCGGGGGCCGTTTTTTGTTGCAGCGCACTGAACAAGGAAACAAGGAAAGGAAAAGGAGACAACAATGATGAAGATGAAGAAACTGCTTTGCATCGTCCTAGCACTCGTCATGGTGCTCGCGCTGGCCGCCTGCGGCGGCGAGCCCGCCTCCGAAGAGAGCGAAGCCCCTGAGAGCGCCGCTCCCGCCACGGAGCCTGCCGGCGAGGAGACCTCGCCCTCGCACGAGGCCGCCCAGTACGTCGTGGGCATCTGCCAGCTGGCCCCGCACACCGCCCTCGACGCCGCCACCCAGGGCTTCATCGACACCCTCACGGCCGAGCTCGGCGACGCGGTCGAGATTAAGAACAACAACGCCGGCGGGGAGCAGAACAACTGCATCACCATAATCGACGGCTACGTCTCCGAAGGCGTAGACCTGATACTCGCCAACGCCACCGGCGCGCTGCAGGCCACCGCCTCCGCCACCGCCGACATCCCCGTGCTCGGCACCGCGGTCACCAACTACGCCATCGCCCTCGGCCTCGAGGACACCATGATCGAGGTGCTCGGCAGCAACATCTCCGGCACCAGCGACCTCGCCCCGCTGGAGCAGCAGGCCGCGATGGTCCAGGAGCTCTTCCCCGACGCCGAAACCGTCGGCCTCCTCTACTGCTCCGCCGAGCCGAACAGCGTCTACCAGATAGAGGTCGTCCAGGCTGAGCTCGAGGCCCTTGGCTACGCCACCTCCGTACACGCCTTCACCGACGCCAACGACCTCGCCTCCGTCACCCAGGCCGCCTGCGACGCCTGCGACGTGCTCTACATCCCCACCGACAACACCGCCGCCAACAACACCGAGGCCATAGCCAACATCGTCATCCCCGCGGGCGTTCCCGTGGTCGCCGGCGAGAGCGGCATCTGCTCCGGCTGCGGCGTCGCCACCCTCTCGATTGACTACTACGAGCTGGGCCAGATCACCGGCGAGATGGCCGTCCAGATCCTGACCGGCGAGGCCGACGTCAGCGAGATGGCCATAGCCTATGACGAGACGGTCACCAAGATGTACAACGCCGCCAACTGCGAGGCGCTCGGCGTCACCATCCCGGAAGGCTACGAGCCCATAGCTTAAAGCAAACTCACCACAACCCAAGCTTCGCGGGGGAGGCATGCGCCTCCCCTTGCGGGGCGAAAACGGAGGATAGTCAATCAAGATGGAATTCCTGCAGTCAATGATAAACTCCCTGCCCGGCGTGCTTGGGCAGGGGCTGATATGGGGCCTGATGGCCATGGGCGTCTACATCACCTTCCGCATCCTCGACGTCGCCGACCTCACGGTCGACGGCACGCTGGGCTTCGGCGGAGCGGTGTGCGTCCTGCTCACACTCAACGGCGTCAACGTCTGGCTGGCAACTCTGATAGCGATGCTCGCCGGCATGCTCGCCGGGCTGGTCACCGGCCTCTTCCACACGAAATGCGGAATTCCGGCCATCCTCGCCGGCATCCTCACCCAGCTGGCGCTCTACTCCATTAACCTGCGCGTCATGGGCTGGGGCACCACCGCCGGCACACAGGCGACGCTGGCCATAAGCGTCGACAAGTACGATTTGATCCTCTCGAGCCGCTTTGTGCGCGACCTGGGCGGGAACATCTGGCAGAACCCGATAATCGTAATGCTGCCCATCACCGCCGTGGTCGTCGCCATACTCTGGTGGTACTTCAAGACCGAGCACGGCAGCGCGCTTCGCGCCACGGGCGCCAACCTGCAGATGGCCCGCGCACAGGGCATCAACACGGCGAGCGCCACCGTCGTGGGCCTTATGATTTCCAACGGCATGGTCGGCCTCGCCGGCGCGCTGCTCGCCCAGTACCAGGGCTCCAGCAGCGTGGACATGGGCCGCGGGGCCATCGTGATTGGCCTTGCCGCCGTCATAATCGGCGAAGTGCTGCTCAGGGGCCGCGGCAAGGTGCTGACCGGCCTCATCGGCTGCACAATCGGCTCCATCATCTACTACTTCGTCATCCAGATAGTACTCAGGCTCGGCCTGGGCACCAACGACCTCAAGCTCTTCACCGCACTCATAGTCGCGCTCTTCCTCGCCATCCCCTACTGGAAGGGCAAAGCCGCCGCGGCGCGCAAGCGCTCCGCCGTATCCAAGGAGGAAAAGAACAATGCTCGAGCTTAAAAACGTCTCCAAGACCTTCAACCCCGGCACCATAAACGCCAAGACCGCGCTCTGCGGGCTCGATCTCACTCTCAACGACGGCGACTTTGTCACGGTCATAGGCGGCAACGGCGCCGGAAAGAGCACGATGCTCAACGCCATAGCGGGCGCCTTCGATATTGACGGCGGCTCGATAAGCATCGACGGCGTGGACATCACCCGCCAGAGCGAGCACAAGCGCGCCGCCATGATAGGCCGCGTCTTCCAGGACCCCATGATGGGCACCGCGCCCACCATGACCATTGAGGAGAACCTGGCCCTCGCCGCCCGCCGCGGCCGCCGCCGCACACTCGCCTGGGGCATCCGCAAGAGCGAGCGCGAGCTCTACCGCGCGCGCCTGGCCGAGCTGGGCCTGGGGCTCGAGGAGCGCATGACCTCCCGCGCCGGCCTGCTCTCCGGCGGCCAGCGCCAGGCGCTGACCCTGCTCATGGCCAGCCTGGTGAAGCCCAAGCTGCTGCTCCTCGACGAGCACACCGCCGCCCTCGACCCGGCCACCGCCGCGCGCGTGCTGGAGCTCAGCGACGAGATCGTCAGCGAGAACCACCTCACCACCCTCATGGTGACGCACAACATGCGCGACGCCATAGAGCACGGCAACCGCCTTATCATGATGAACGAGGGCCGCATTGTCCTCGACATCTCCGGCGAGGAGAAGCGCCGCCTCACCGTCGACACCCTGCTCGCCAAGTTCTCCCGCGCCGCCGGCGAGGACCTGCTGACCGACCGGGTGCTGATAGGCGCATAAGATGTCCAGGGTGGACTTCGTCCCCCCTAGATACGCGGCCAAAGGCCGCGATACCCCCCTCGCCGCGCACGGCGCGGCGGTTGCGCCGCGATCGGCGCAAGATATGGTATCGAGCCGAGGCAAAGCCCCGGCTCGATGAACGCGATTTATAACTTCGGCAATTCTACACCCTTGCCTTGGGGTGAGGGTGTATTTTTGCGGCCATTTTCCGGCCATATTGACATTTTTTATTCTGGAGGAAACAAAAAATGCACAAGAAACTGCTCTCCGCCGCGCTTGCGGCAGCCATGACGCTCACGCTCGCCGCCTGCGGTACGCCCGCCGGCGACGGGAATGACGGCGACGACGACGGCTATACCGTCGGCATCTGCGAACAGATGGAGCACGTCTCCCTCAGCGAGGCCACACGCGGCTTTAAGGACGCGCTCACCGGGATCTTCGGCGAGGACGGCATCGAGTTCAAGGAGGGCAACGCGCTGGGAGAGCAGTCAAGCTGCGCCGCGATAATAGACGGCTTCGTCAGCGACGGTGTCGACCTCATTCTCGCCAACGCCACCTACCCCCTGCAGGCGGCCGCCTCCGCCACCGCCGACATCCCCGTGCTCGGCACCTCCGTCACCGACTACGCCACCGCCCTCGGCCTCGAGGGCTTCGACGGCACCGTCGGCAGCAACGTCTCCGGCACCAGCGACCTTGTGCCGCTCGGCGACCAGGCCGCGCTCATCGCCGAGCTCTTCCCCGGGGCCGAAACCGTCGGCCTGCTCTACTGCTCCGGCGAGCCTAACAGCGTCTATCAGATAGAGACGGTCAGCGACGCGCTGGAGGCCATGGGCTATGCCTGCGAGGCCTTTGCCTTCACGGACGTGAACGACCTCTCCAGCGTGACTGAGAGGGCCTGTGAGGAGAGCGACGTGCTCTACATCCCCACCGACAATACCGTCGCCGCCAACACCGAGACGGTCGCCAACATCGTCATACCTGCCGGCGTACCCGTCGTGGGCGGCGACCCCGGTATCTGCTCGGGCTGCGGAGTGGCCACCATCACCTGCGACTACTATGAGCTCGGCCGCCTCACCGGCGAGCTGGCCGCCGGGATACTCCGCGGCGAGACCGACGTCTCCACCCTGCCCATACAGTATCTCGAGCCGCTGAAGGTCTATGACAGCGCCAACTGCGAGGCCCTCGGGATCAGCGTCCCCGAGGGATACACCGCGCTTGCATAATATAGAACCGCCGCAAAAGAGGGCGTCCGCCGGACGCCCTCTTCCCTTTTTGCGCCGTGTACGGACTTTCGCGGCTGTCAGAAAAAGCATTTCCAAAGTATTTACAATTCTCTTGCCGTTATTTACATTTTTCGGCTTGCTTTTGAGCGGGTTATAGGTTATTATATACATGGAACGAGGACACAATGCCGCCGCACGGTCAATTCCGACCGGGAGGTGACGACGCTTTTTGCGGCTGTGCGCGGCTTCACTACTACAATACGCGAAGCAGGAAGGTCAGGTATGAACATTCCTAAAATACTCACACCCAAGGCCATGACCGCCTGGATCCAGGCGGACGACACCGTCCGTCAGGGGCTGGAGGTCATGCGCCGCCACGGCTACACGGCCATCCCCGTGCTCGGCGAGCACGGCGAGTATGTCGGCTGTATCACGGAGGGGGACTTCCTCTGGCACATCCTCGCCTCCGGCAGCTGCTCGCTCAAGAACCAGGAGCGCTACCGCATCGCCGAGCTGGTGCGCCGCGACTTCTGCCCGCCGCTGGGCATAGCGGCCAGCGACGAGGAGGTCATAGACGCCCTCCTGCAGCAGAACTTCGTGCCCATAGTCGACGACCGCGGCTGCTTCTGCGGCATCGTCACGCGCAAGAGCGTGCTCGCGGAGCTCTCCGGCGTGGAGGCCCCGGCGGCTGTCGGCGCGGCCATATAACCGCTGCGAAATAACTCAGGCAATAAAAAATCCCGCCCTGTGAGGCGGGATTTTTTGTCCATGGGCTCTCAATAGTTCTCGGCCCTGAGCTCGAAGTAGGCCTGCGGGTGGGCGCAGACGGGGCATACGGCGGGGGCGGTGGGGCCCACGTGGACGTGGCCGCAGTTGCGGCAGACCCAGACCTGCTCGCCGACGCGGGAGAAGACCTTGTTGTCCTCGATGTTCTTCAGGAAGGCGAGGTAGCGCTCCTCGTGGAGCTTCTCGATGGCGGCGACGCCCTCAAACTGCACGGCGAGGGTCTCGAAGCCCTCCTCGCGGGCGGTCTTGGCAAAGCCGGCGTACATATCGGTCCACTCGTAGTTCTCGCCCTCGGCGGCGAGCTTGAGGTTCTCGGTGGTGGGGCCGACCTTGCCGCCGTGGAGCTGCTTGTACCAGAGCTTGGCGTGCTCCTTCTCGTTGGCGGAGGTCTCGGCAAAGATGGCGGCTATCTGCTCATAGCCGTCCTTCTTGGCCTGGGAGGAGTAATACTCATACTTGACGCGGGCCTGGCTCTCGCCGGCGAAGGCGGTCTCGAGATTTTTCCAGGTCTGGCTTCCTTTAAGTTCCATGGCTGTGTGCCTCCTCAATCAAATAGTGCAGTTTTATAATACCCGCTCGCGCCCGAAAATGCAAGCGCTATCTTGTAAACTTTCCGCTCATTCCCCCGCAGGCGAGGCCTGGGGGTCATACTGCTCGCCGTAGAGCTCGTGCGCGGCGTCGAGGGCGATAAGCATGTCGGTATATATCTCCTCGGTCATGAAGTCCCAGGGGCTGCCGCTGTCCCAGGAGGCGATGGCGGCG
>CALWYR010000011.1 GCA_944385805.1 uncultured Oscillospiraceae bacterium | reverse complement strand
CCGCGACAACCTCATCGCCGCGCAGCACTCGATAGAGGAGATACGCGAGATAATCGGCGTAGACTCCATCGGCTATCTCAGCTGCGAGAACGTCCACAAGCTGGCCGACAACGCGCATCTCAACTTCTGCGCGGCCTGCTTCACCGGCGACTACCCCTGCGATATACCCAAGCGCGCGGCCAAGAGCCGCTTTGAGCAGAAGTTCAGCGAACGCGAGAAGGAGGAAAACGAGTGATAAGCGAGAGCGCGAGCTACCGCGCCGCCGGCGTGGACATCACCGCCGGCTACAAGGCCGTGGAGCTCATGAAAAAGCATGTACAGCGCACCAATACGCCCGGCGTGCTGGGCGGCCTGGGCGGCTTCGGCGGGCTCTTCAAGCCCGACCTCACTGGCATGGCCGAGCCCGTGCTGGTCTCCGGTACGGACGGCGTGGGCACCAAGCTGAAAATAGCCTTCCTCATGGACAAGCACGACACCGTGGGCATAGACTGCGTGGCCATGTGCGTCAACGACGTCGTCTGCTGCGGAGCCGCGCCGCTCTTCTTCCTCGATTACATCGCCTGCGGCAAAAATGTGCCCGAGCGCATCGCGGACATAGTCTCCGGCGTGGCCGAGGGCTGCGTGCAGTCCGGCGCGGCGCTCATTGGCGGCGAGACCGCCGAAATGCCCGGCTTCTACGGCGAGGACGAGTACGACCTCGCGGGCTTCGCCGTCGGCATCGTCGACAGGGCGAGAATATTGGATAACAGCTCCATGCGGCCCGGCGACGCGGTCATCGCCATCCCCTCGAGCGGCGTACACTCCAACGGCTTTTCCCTCGTGCGGCGGGTCTTCGACGTCGAGCACGGCGCGCTTGAAAAGCGCTATTCTGAGCTCGGCGGCACGCTGGGCGAGACCCTGCTCACGCCGACGCGCATCTACGTCAAGCCCGTGCTCGCCATGATAAGGGCGGCGCGCGTCCGCGCGCTCAGCCACATCACCGGCGGCGGCTTCTATGAGAACGTCCCGCGCTCCATCCCCGCGGGGCTCACGGCGCGGATAGAGAAGGCGAAGCTCCGCACTCCGCCTATCTTCGACATCCTCGCGCGCGAGGGGAATATACCCGAGCGGGATATGTACAACACCTTCAACATGGGCGTTGGCATGTGCGCCGTCGTCGCGGCGGAGGACGCGGACGCGGCCCTCGCGGCGCTGAGTGAAAACGGCGCGGCGGACGCCTATGTCTGCGGTGAGATCGCCGAGGGCGCGGAAGGCGGCGTGGAGCTGTGGTGAGGACGGCGGTGCTCGTCTCCGGCGGCGGGACAAATCTTCAGGCGCTCATAGACACGGCCGAGAGGGGAGAGATGCCGAGCGTCGAGCTCGCGCTCGTCGTATCCAACAGCGCCGGGGCCTTCGCCCTCGAGCGGGCGAAAAGATCCGGAATCCGGGCGGAATATCTGGAAAAGGCCGCGTTTGAGGAGCGCCTGAACGCGCTTCTGGAAGCCGAGGGCATAGGCCTCATCGTGCTGGCGGGCTTTTTGCGCATACTGAGCGCGGACTTCACGCGCCGCTGGGCTGGCAGGATTATCAACATCCACCCCAGCCTGATCCCGAGCTTCTGCGGCGAGGGCTATTACGGCCTGCGCGTGCACTCCGCCGCGCTCGCGCGCGGCGTCAAGGTCACGGGCGCGACCGTACACTTTGTAAACGAGATACCCGACGGCGGCGAGATAATCGCCCAGCGCGCGGTGGAGGTGCTGCCCGGCGACACGCCGGAGGCGCTGCAAAGGCGCGTCATGGAGCAGGCGGAGTGGATAATCCTGCCGCAAGCCGCGGAAAAAGTTGCCGAAATGCTGGAAAGGAGCTAAAGCATGACCGATATATTCAAATATCTCAGCGACCGCCCCTACCCCGGCCGGGGCATTATGCTCGGCGCGACGCCCTCCGGGAAGAGCGTCTGCGCCTACTTCATCATGGGCCGCAGCGAGCACAGCCGCAACCGCGTCTTTGAGAAGACGGCCGACGGCATTCGCACCCGGGCCTATGACGAGAGCAAAATGACCGACCCCAGTCTCATAATATACCATCCCGTTCGCCGCGTGGGCCGCGGCCTCGTCGTCACGAACGGCGACCAGACCGACACGCTGCGCGACTATCTCCTCGCCGGCAGGACCTTCGCCGCGGCGCTTCGCACCCGCGAGTTCGAGCCCGACGGCCCCAACTGGACGCCGCGGATCTCCGGCCTCCTGAGCCCGGACGGGAGCTTCAAGCTCTCCATCCTCAAGGCCGGGAGCGAGGCGGGCGCGCCCTGCCTCAGGTATTTCTACGAGTACGAGGCTGCGCAGCCGGGCGTTGGCCGCTTCATAAGCACCTACGAGGGCTTTGGCTCCCCGCTGCCGAGCTTCCAGGGCGAGCCCGTCGAGGTCCAGCTGCCCGAGATGGACGCCGCCGCCCTCGCCGAAAGGCTCTGGGCCGCGCTGGACGGGGACAACAGGGTCTCGCTATACGTCTGCGTGGACGGCGAAGAGGTTATAATCAACAAGTGGGAGGAGAGCAAATGAAGGAGCTGGAACTCAAGTACGGCTGCAACCCCAATCAGAAGCCCGCGCGCATCTTCATGGCCGGGGGCGGCGAG
>CALWYR010000010.1 GCA_944385805.1 uncultured Oscillospiraceae bacterium | reverse complement strand
CCTCCCGTATCCCGGCGGCAAGCCCCTCGACGACCTCAGCCGGGGCGGGGACGACTCGAAGTACCGTATGCCGCAGTCCCACGTTGAGGGCAACCCCCTCGACATGAGCTTCTCCGGCCTCAAGACGGCCGTCATCAACCTCGTCCACGGCGCGGAGCAGCGCGGCGAGGAGCTCGACCGTGCCTCGCTTGCCGCCAGCTTCACGCGCGCCGTGAGCGATAGCCTCGTCCCGCGCACGATGGAGGCGCTCAAGCGCCTGGGCTACGACAAGCTGGCCGTCGCGGGCGGCGTGGCCGCCAACTCCCGCATCCGCCGCGACTTTGCCGAAGCCGCCGAAAAGGCCGGCGCGAAGCTCTATATCCCGCCGCTGAGGCTCTGCGGCGACAACGCGGCCATGATAGGCTCCCAGGCCTACTACGAATTCCTCGCCGGACGCACAGCCAGCGCCGGGCTCAACGCATACGCTACTCTGGAGGTGTGAGCATGGACGAAAAGAAGGAGCAGCCGCGCAAGGAGAACATTCACGCGGGGCATCGCGAAAGGCTCAGGAACCAGTTTATCAATGGCGGGATCAATGGCTTCAGCGAGATCAACGCCCTCGAGCTGCTTCTCTTCTATGCCGTGCCGCGCCGCGACACGAACGTGCTGGCCCACAGGCTCCTGGATCGCTTCGGCTCGCTGAACAGAGTGTTCAGCGCCAGCTACGGCGAGCTCCTCTGCATCGATGGGGTGGGGCCTTACGTCGCCGTATTGCTGCGCCTTGTGCCGGAGCTCGCACGGCTCTCGGCTGTGAAGGATGTCACGGAAAAAGTCACAGTATTTAAAAGCACCGATCAGCTGGGCAAGTACGGCATCAGCCGCTACCGCTTCGAGTGCGACGAGGTGATGATAATGCTCTGCTTTGACGGGCGCAACCAGCTTATCTCAGAGGTAGTGGTAAATCGCGGCAGCGCGTCCTCCGTCAGCGGCAACTTCCGGCTCATGCTCACCGAGGCCATACACTGCGGCGCGCACAGCGTAGTTATCATGCACAACCATGTCGGCGCAGAGGCCTACCCCTCCAAGGCCGACATCACATCGACCGCCTACCTCTATAAGCTGCTCAAAGCTGTGGATATAGAAATGCGCGACCACATAATAGTCAGCGGCGACAATTACTACTCCATGTTCAGCAACGAAATCATGTACAGGCAAATCATCTGAAGCTGCACCAAATCCTTCATTTGGAGCCAAGATGGCGTTTATGTCAAGCGACGTGAAAATGTAAACCTGGCAGCCAGTAAATGTTAAGTAAATTTGAACCGTAAAGCAGTATAAGTGCGGGTATTTCCGGCCAATTGTGTTGATAAACCTGTTGAGAATGTCAACAAGGTTATACCGCCGTGTTAAATCTGTAAGTTATGTTAACCGGCTCCGACAGGCTTCGCCGTCATTCACTATAAAATGACATTGATTTTTTCTCGTGACAATCTACGAATTAACAGAATTTTTACATGGCTCTTGACAGGTAAGGCTAAAATGACACAGCAGAAAATGAATGAGTTCCTGCGTTTTTTACGCGTCTAACTGGCCGGCGGCGGAAATTTCTCAAATGCGTGGTTGACATCCGCCCGGATTTCTGCTAATATATTTGAGCGCTATGTGCTGGCATAGCTCAGTCGGTAGAGCAGCTGATTCGTAATCAGCAGGTCGTGTGTTCGAGTCACATTGCCAGCTCCAGCGTCGGCGCAAAGTCCGCTCAACTCCGTTTCCGGCAGCAGCCTGCGGCTCTTGCCGAAAACTGCGTTCGCTTCCTTGCGCCTCCTTTCAAAACCGGACCCGCGTTGCTGGGCTCCGGTTTTGTTTTTTTGCTTATGGCCGAATATTCCTGTTGACAGGCGTAAACTGATGTGGTATATTGTTTACATCAGTAAACAACAGGGAGGCGGTAATTGTGAATATAACGGAGGCCGAGTGGGCGGTTATGGAGCTTTGCTGGGAGAGGCCGGGGATTGGCGGGCGCGCTTTTGTGGATGCGCTCGCTAAGTCGCGCGGCTGGAGCCGGAGCACTACGCTGACGCTGATGCGCCGCCTGGAGGAGAAGGGCGCGCTGCGCATGGTGGGGCCCTCGCGCTCGCGCGCTTACTACCCGGTCATAGAGCGGGAGGACGCCGCCATGAGCGAGACCTCGGAGCTCATCGACCGCGTCTACCGCGGCAGCCTCAGCCAGCTGGTGAGCACGTTTACAAAAAAGCAGGCCCTGCCGCGAGAGGAGATAGACGAGCTCTACGCCATGCTGCGCGAAATGGAGGCGAAGGACGATGCTTAGCTGGTTCGTAACGGGCAGCCTGCTCATACTGGCTGTAATGCTGCTGCGGCGCGTCTTCCGGGGCAGGGCCTCGGCGCGGGCAATCTACGCGCTCTGGCTCTTCGCGGCGATGCGGCTTCTGATACCCGGCAGCGTCGCCGTCGAAGCGCCCTCGGTCGCCGCGGCGGTGGAGCGCGCTCCGGTTGTGCAGATGTACGAGCGGATGGAGGGCGCTGAGAGCATAGAGCGCAGGCCCACCGGCGAGGTTGAGATACAATACGCCGACGCCGAAAGAGCGCCGGAGCTGCTCGCCGGGCAGGCCAGCGAGCGCGAATTTGACCTGATGGCGCTGCTTTTGACCCTCAAAAAGCTGACAACGCCCCTTTGGCTCGCAGGCGCGGGCGTTGTCGCGCTCACGTTCCTGGCCTCGTACCTGAGATTTTCCCGCGAGCTCCGGCGCGACCGCGCCGCGCTCGAGGTCGCCGCGCCGCTCGCCGTGTACGTCTCCGGCGCGGTGGATACGCCCTGCCTCTTTGGGCTCATCCGCCCGGCGATCTACGTCCCGGCGGAGACGGCGGCGGACAGGCGGCTTCTGCGCCACGCCCTTGCGCACGAGTACTCGCACTTCAAACAGCTCGACCACGTCTGGGGCGTACTGCGCGCCGTTTGCCTCGCCCTGCACTGGTATAATCCCCTCGTCTGGCTGGCCGCGCGGCTCAGCCGCCGCGACTGCGAGCTCGCCTGCGACGAGGCGGCGATAAGACTCCTGGGCGAGTCAGATCGCGCGGACTACGGCCGCTCGCTCATCAAGCTCACCTGCGAGAAGGCCCGCGGCTCCGCCGTCGCCACCACCATGTGCGCCGGGCCGCGCGAGCTCAAGGAGAGGATAAAAATGCTCACGCACAAAAGGCACAGCGTCATAGCCCTCGTCCTCGCCGCGCTGCTGACCCTGACAGCCACAGCCTGCTCCTTCACCGGAGGCGGGAGCAGCCCCGCTCCCGTGGGCGGCTCCGATTCCGCCGCGCTGAGCTACAACGAGGAGGGCGGATACTACGAATTCACCGCGCCCGAGGGCACGGAGTACGTCCACGTCCGCGGCTGGGCCTATACCGGCGGCGAGTGGGCCCTCGCGGACAGCGGCGGCTGGAATTGCTTCGAGCGCATGGGCAGGCTGAGCCTGATAGAGGACAGGGAAGAGGGCTCCGTTGTATACTGCCTGGAATTCGACGAGCCTGAGGGCACCCGCGGCGTCAGCGGCACGTTCGACTTTGCCCGCGGCGTCGAGGCCGACAGCTGGAGCGTCGCCCGCAATATCAACGCGAGCTCGCCCGCGCTCGAGGTCGAGACGGTGCTTCTTATGTTCGACGACGTGTATGAGGGCGAGGCCTCCTCGGTCAGCGAAAGCTACTTCGATAATCCGGAGCTGATAACAGATAAGGACTCGTATTACTACTGCGTCACCGTGATGTTCTCTGCCAATCCGCCCGAGACCGCCAGCCTTGACCCGCGCGCCTATGCGGAGTACGGCAAGATGACCTTCGACTACACAGCGCCGGAGAGCGCGGAGGGCATGGCCGTATCCGCCTACGAGTTCAACGGCACGGGCTGGACGCTTTTCGATAGGACGGTCTACCCGCTGGACGAAAAGTCCGGCACGTTGGATTTCGCCGCCGACATCGAGGCGCAGTTGGTTGAATTTTCTCTCAACGGCGGAGAGAGCAAGACGGCTGCGTATGACTTGCCTGATCTGGCCGCGGCCTACCTGATGGGGGCCATGGAAGCAAATCTGAACTTTGAGATACCGGCGCTGCTGCTCTATTCCGGCAGTA
>CALWYR010000009.1 GCA_944385805.1 uncultured Oscillospiraceae bacterium | reverse complement strand
GGGACTGCTTCTTGGCCTCGGCCCTGAGTATGGCGGCCTGGTTTTCGCCCTCGGCGGTAAGGATGGCGGATTTCTTCTCGCCCTCCGCCCTGAGTATGGCCTCGCGGCGTTCGCGCTCGGCCTTCATTTGCTTCTCCATCGCGTTCTGGATGTCCTTGGGCGGGAGGATGTTCTTCAGCTCAACGCGGTGCACCTTGATGCCCCAGGGGTCGGTGGCCTCGTCGAGGATGGAGCGCATCTTGGTGTTTATTACGTCGCGGCTGGTGAGGCACTGGTCGAGGTCGAGGTCGCCGATGATGTTGCGCAGGGTGGTGGCCGAGAGGTTCTCGATGGCGACGATGGGGCGCTCAATGCCGTAGGTGTAGAGCATGGGGTCGGTTATCTGGAAGTAGATGACCGTGTCTATCTGCATGGTGACGTTGTCCTTGGTGATGACGGGCTGCGGCTGGAAGTCCGCGACCTGCTCCTTGAGCGAGACAACCTTGGCCACGCGCTCGATGAAGGGTATCTTGAAGTGGAGGCCGACGTTCCAGGTGGTGTGGTACGCGCCCAGGCGCTCGATGATATACGCCTTGGACTGCTGCACTATGCGGATGCAGCGCACGAGGATGAAGATAACGATGAGCACCAGCAGGCCCAGGATGATGGGGGTGACGATTGGCGGCATAACTTGTTCCTCCTCTTTGTTGTTGGTAGATTTGTCCGGCTTTTATTTATAATTGTGAGTCGACTATCAGCTTGACGCCCTCTATGCGCTCTACCTTGACGACGCTGCCCTTGGCAAAGCGGCCGCCGGAGGCGCTGCGGGCGCTCCACTCGTGGCCGTCCACGTGGACGGCGCCGGTGCCGGCTATGTTGTCTATCTCCTCGGTGACGACGGCCTCCGCGCCTATCACGCGGTCGGCGTTGGTGGCTACCTTGCGGTTGTTGAGGTACTTCAGCGCCAGCGGACGGGTGAGCCAGAGCGTGAGCAGGCTGACGGCCAGGAACCAGACGGCCTGCAGCCAGACGGCGGCTCCGAAGAGGGCGGAGATAAGCGCGGCCAGCGCGCCGAGCGCGAACCAGATACAGACAAGCGGGGCGGTCAGCGCCTCGACAATCAGCAGCAGCACCATCAGTACCAGCCAGACGATGGACATGTTGGACGCAATAAGCTCTAGCATGTTAAACTCCTTTCAGCGGTTAGACGAATCTCCCCTTGCCCTCATTCTACAGCAAAACCTCGCGTAAGGCAATAGAAATATGGCATATTATCCAATTATGAAATTTTTAAAAAATCTCTGTAAAAGGCCTTTACTTTTATGCGCTAGAGATATAAAATGAGAAAGAACATAATCATACTTTAAAGCAAGAGGTGTGTAATGAATAAACAGAACAAAAAGCCCAGGCGAGACGACATGTACGAGGCCATCCTGACCCTGGAGACAGTGGAGGAGTGCAAGCGCTTCTTCGACGACCTCTGCACGGTCACTGAGCTCCAGGCCATGGAGCAGCGCTATCAGGTCGCTGTCTACCTGAGCAAGGGTATGATTTATAACGACATACTCGAGCGCACCGGCGCCTCCAGCGCCACGATTTCCCGCGTCAACCGCAGTTTGCAATACGGCGCCGACGGCTATGAGGTCGCCTTTGAGCGGCTCAAGGCCATGGGCAAGTTCGGCGAGGACGAGGGCGGCAAGGCCAAAGAGGAAAAGGAGTAATGACGTCCTACGGCGCGCTCGCGCACTGGTATGACGCCTTTACCGCCGACGTGCCCTACGAGAGCTTCGCCGACTTCTACGAGGCCCTCTTCAGAGAGGACGGCGGGGAGTTTGAGCTGGTGCTCGACCTCTGCTGCGGCACGGGCACGCTCGCGCTCATCATGGCCGCGCGCGGCTACGACATGCTCGCCAGCGACGCGAGCGGGTTTATGCTCATGGAGGCGGGGGAGAAGCTCATCGAGCGTGACGTGCACAACCTGCTGCTGCTCAACCAGCCGGCGGGCGGGCTCGACCTCTACGGCATGGTGGACGCGGTCTACTCCTCGCTCGACTCGCTCAACTATGTGCCCTTTGAGGAGCTTCTGGAGTGCTTCCGCAGGCTGAGGCTTTTTATCCGGCCCGGCGGGCTGCTCATATTCGACCTGCGCACGCCGGAGTTTTTGCGCTCCATGGACGGGAGCGTCTCCGTCGACGAGACCGAGGGGGCGCTGTGCCTCTGGCGCGGGAGCTATGACGGCGCGCTCGGCGCGCTGCGCTACGGCATGGACATCTTCGAGCTCACGGACACGGAGCTCTACGAACGGCGCGAGGAGGAGCACCTGGAATACGCCCACGACCCGGCGGCGGTGATGGCCGCGCTGGAGGAAAACGGCTTCGTCGAAGTACGCACGCGGCCCGAGGGCCCCATGGCCGGGCCCGACCGGGTATTTATCCAGGCAAGGAGAGGTTTCGACTGATATGGACCAGATAGTCAGGGCCGTCACGGCGGACGGCTTTGTGAAGATTTCCGCCGTCAGCGCCCGCGACACCGTCGAGCGGGCGCGGCAGATACATTCCCTCAGCCCCACGGCGTCGGCCGCGCTGGGCCGCGCGCTCTGCGGCGCGAGCATGCTCGGCGAGCTGATGAAGGAGGACGGCGCCTCGCTCACCATCCGGGTCAACGGCGGAGGCCCGGCGGGCAGCGTCATCGCCGTCAGCGACTCGGGCGGCAACGTGCGCGGCTATGTGACGAACCCCCAGGCCGACCTGCCCACGAGGGCGGACGGAAAGCTCGACGTCGGCGGCCTCGTCGGAAGGCGCGGCATGCTCACTGTCAGCCGCGACCTGGGGCTCAAGGAGCCCTACGTGGGCTCGGTCGAGCTCGTCACGGGCGAGATTGCCGAGGATCTGGCGCAGTACATGGTGGAAAGCGAGCAGATACCCTCTGCCGTCGGCCTGGGCGTGATGGTGGACACGGACAAGACCATCAAGGCCGCGGGCGGCTTCATAGTGCAGCTGATGCCCGGCGCGCCGGAGAGCCTCATTGAAAAGCTGGAGGCCAACATCTTCATGATGGACCAGCTCACCACCGTGCTCGCCGAGGACGGCATAGACGCCGTCGTCAGCCAGGTGCTCTTTGCCCTCGACCCGCGCGAGGCCGAGCGGCACCCGATAGAGTACCGCTGCAGCTGCTCGCGCGAACGGGTTGCCGACGCGCTGCGCGCCTGCGGCGCGGAGGAGCTGCGCAGCATGGCCGCCGAGGGCCATGACGCCGAGGTGAGCTGCCAGTTCTGCGACCGCAGGTACGAGTTCACGCCCGAGGAGCTCCTGGCAATGGCCGCGGAGAGCGCGGCGGAGTAATTGTATAGACAGCCAAAAGCCGGCCCCGGACAAGTTGTCCGGGGCCGGCCATTTGCCTGCGCGGATGCCGCGGCGGTATTGTTGAGGCGCGCCGGGAGCCTTTGTTCTTCTCAGGTGTTGTCCATGACTACGCCCTCGACGACGTCGGCTACGTTTTCACAGGCGTCGGCGCAGTCTTCAAGGTACTTGTATATCTCGCGCCAGACGATAATCTCTATCGGGCCGGCGTCGGAGCGGTGGAGCTTGGCCATGCAGGAGATGTAGCGGCGGTCGGCCTCCTCCTCCATGGTGTTGATGCGGATGATGTGGTCCTTGAGCGTCTTGGAGCGCTTGAAGTTGGGGAACTCGGCCAGCATCTCGCGCACCGACTCGCAGCAGCGTATGACGACCTTGGCGAGCTCGACGGCGTCGGGGCGCATGGTGCGCACGTTGTTGGTGTAGAGACGAATGAAGACGTCCTCAATCTTGTCGGTCATGTTGTCGATGCAGTGGGAGAGGTCGATGATGTCCTCGCGCTCTATCGGCGTGATGAAGGCCTTGGCCAGCACGTCGAGCATCTCGTGCTTGCGCGTGTCGGCGCTGTGCTCGAGCTCGTGCATCTCGTCCATGCGACGGGGGAGATCGTCGGGGTCGAAGCTGTCCATCACGCTCTCGAGCATGTGCGCCGCGCGGCAGGCGTAGTCGGCGCAGTCGATGAAGGTCTGGAAGAAGTATTCGTCCTGTTTCTTTGACATTTTTATAAACCCCCAGTTTATTATACGCCGCCCCAGACGGCAATGAAGACCTTGGCGACCACAAAGCTTATCAGCCCGCAGCCGGGGAAGGTGAAGACCCAGGTGAGCACCATATCGCGCACAACGCCGAAGTTAATCGCGCTTATGCGCTTGACCGCGCCCACGCCCATGATGGCGCTGGTCTTGGTGTGGGTGGTGGAGACTGGTATGCCGAACACGCTCGAGAGCAGCAGGCAGAAGGCCGCCGAGAGGTCGGCGGAGAAGCCCTGGTATTTTTCTAGCTTGACCATGTCCATGCCCACGGACTTGATAATCTTCTCGCCGCCCACGCTGGTGCCGAGGCCCATGACAAGCGAGCACATGAGCATCAGCCATATCGGTATCTGCATGGCCCCCACGTTGCTCTGCCCGTGGCAGAAGGCGAGCCCGAGGAAAAGCACGCCGATGAACTTTTGACCGTCCTGAGCGCCGTGCATGAAGCTCATGGCCGCAGCGCCGGCTATCTGCGCCCAGCGGAAGAAGCCCTGGCTCTTGCGCCTGTCCGTGCGGCGGAAAATGAGCGTAACCAGCTTGCAGAAGGCCCAGCCGCTCGCAAAGCCCAGCGCCAGGCTCAGCACCAGGCCGTAGAGCACCTTGGCCCACTCGGAGAAGTTGACGCCGTCAAGGCCGTTGTTGATGGCGATGGCCGCGCCCGTGAGCCCGGCGATGAGGCTGTGGCTCTCGCTGGTCGGGATGCCGAGGAAGCTCGCGCCCGTGGAGTAGACGACTATCGAGAAGAGCGCCGCGCACAGCGCTATGAGCGCCGACTGCGCGTCCCCGCCGAAGTCGACCATGTTGCTGATGGTGTAGGCCACGGAGCTGTTGATGTTCGTCATGATGAAGACGCCGAGGAAGTTAAAAATGGCGCTCATAAGAATAGCCGGACGCACGCCCATGCAGCGTGTGCTGATGCACGTTGCGATAGCGTTGGGCGCGTCAGTCCAGCCGTTGACGAATATGACGCCGACAGTCAGCAGCGTAGTTATCAGCAGCGCGGGGTCAGAGCCCAGCTGCGAGACAAAGTACGTAAAGCCTACTTCCATCCCAGTCCCTCCAGTCGACACATTACTACAAGCATACCCTCTGGGCGAGGGTTTTGTCAATAGAAATGTTAAGAATAAGTAAAGATTGTGTAAAGTAAACTCCCGTTCATGTTCTGGCAAAAATTTTTTAAAAACCACTTGACAATAACGGGGCGCTATCGTATAATGACAAAGCCGCTTATCCGGGAGCATAGCTCAGCCGGTTAGAGCACTTGCCTTACAAGCAAGGGGTCACTGGTTCGAGTCCAGTTGTTCCCACCACAACTTCCTCGGCGGCGGGATATATGCCTCGGTAGCTCAGTTGGTAGAGCAGCGGACTGAAAATCCGCGTGTCGCCAGTTCGACTCTGGCCTGAGGCACCACATGCGGGCATAGCTCATTTGGCAGAGCGCCACCTTGCCAAGGTGGAGGTAGCGAGTTCGAATCTCGTTGCCCGCTCCATCGTCGAAACAAATCCTTACCGCTTTGTTTCCGCGGCCAGCCTTCGGCTTCCCGCGAAAACTGCGCCGGACGGATTTGTTTCTCCTCTCCGAACGGAACCGCGGTTCCGTTCGGGCACTGAGAGGGTAAGCTTCAGCCGCTGATATTGGCGGCTATCTTATTATTATATGAAATCCATCTTCCTTTTCCCATACAAAACTGAATCGTGATTCAGTTTTGAGAGGAGGTTGCTTCGGAAAGCGCAGATTTTCGCCACTCGACACAGGCGGAAATCGGAGCTTGCAGAAGCAAACAGACGACGGCGCCATAGCCAAGTGGTAAGGCAGGGGACTGCAAATCCCCGATTCTCCGGTTCAAATCCGGATGGCGCCTCCAGAAAAAGACCTCGAGGATTCCTCGAGGTCTTTTTGTTTTTATTCCTGCGGGCCGGCGTTTTTGCGCTTGACAATCTAACGATTGTTAGATAAAATCTAACCTAACAAATGTTAGGCGGTGTATCTTGTGCCGAACACTCATGACGACATACTAGATGCGGCCCTGGAGCTCTTCGCCGTGCGCGGCAGCGAGGCGGTCTCCATCCGCGACATCTGCGAGCGCGTGGGCATACGAGAGAGCTCGGTCTATTACCACTTCCCCGGCAAGCGCGCCATCACGGTGGAGATTTACTCCCGCTTTGAGCGCGGCTGCACGGAGCTTATGGATGGGCTGGAGTCCACGCTCGAGCGCGGGCGGCCCGAGCCGCGCGCCTTCCTGGGCCTCTGCGCGCGCTACTTTGACCGCTGCCTGATGGACGTTTTCTCCAACCGGGTGCTGAGGCTGCTGAGCATCGAGCAGCACAGCGACGAGCTGGCGCGCTCGCTCTACCGCCGCTGGGTCTTTGACGAGCCGCTGGCCTGGCAGACGCGGGCCTTTGCGGCGCTCACGGGCAGGGCGGACGCCGGCCGCCTCGCCGTCAGCTTCTACGCGCCGGTCTTTCTCTTCGCGCAGCGCTGGCTGCTCTGCGGGCCGCTGAGCCCGGGGGACAAGGCCGCCTTCCGCGCCGACGCCTACCGCCACGTGCGCCGCTTCCTAACCGAGCTCGGCCTCGGCGTCTGAGCGCTCAAGCGTGCGCGCAAGCTCGCTTAGAGTGCCGCTGAGCTCGCCGGCAAAGGGCGCGTCGCTCGCCGTGGCCTCGATAATGAGCTCGCTCTCCCGGGCGCTGGGGGCTATGCGCGCGGCGCAGTGGCCGCGGCTTATCGTCAGGCCCTCCGAAAACTCAGCCCCGCAGGCCATCAGGCTCGTGCTCAGGCCGCGCATGAGCTTCGCGCGGTCGGCGCAGCCCACGCGCTCGACGCGCAGGTTCTCGCCCGCGAGCGGCGGCCGCGCTTCCTCCTCCGCGGCACGGGCGGGGACCGCGGCCGCGTCGGGCAGGCGCAGCCTGCCGTCGAGGGCGTCGACGCAGCACTGGTAGTAGGAGCGCGGCGTGCCGACGTCGCACCAGTAGCCGGGCGGCAGCGCGCCGTGGATGCGCTCCCCGTTTTTGAGCAGCAGGGGGAAGAGGTCGGCGGCGAAGTCGAAGGGCTCGCGGTCCGGCACATAGTCCATCGCCCGCGGATCGACGACGTAGATGCCGGTGCTCACGAGGTCGCTGACCACACGGCCCCAGCCGGGCTTTTCGATGAAGCAGCGGATGTCGCCGCCCTCGTCGGCCACGGCCACGCCGTAGCGCAGCGGCTCGGGGCACTCGTGCAGCGCCACCGTCACCGCGGCGCCCGAGCGCCCGTGCTCCAGCGCGAGCCGCCTGAGGTCAAAGTCGCAGGCCGCGTCCCCGCTGATGACGAGGAAGGGCTCGCCGCCCAGCAGGTCCATGCAGGCCTTCACGCCGCCGGCGGTGCCCAGCGGCTCGGTCTCAACCCGCCAGCTGATTTCCACGCCGAAGCGCTCCCCGTCGCCGAAGTAGTCCATGATGGGCCCGGGGTTGTAGCGCAGCGTGGCGCAGAGCTCCGTTATTCCGTTTTCACGCAGCAGCTCGACGCAGCGCTCCATGAGCGGCTTGCCGAGCAGCGGGACCATCGGCTTCGGCAGCGGCCCGGTCACGGCCTTGAGGCGCTTTCCCTCGCCCCCCGCCATTATCACAGCTTTCATGTGATGTAGTTTGTTCGCCCGCGCGCGAATTATAGTTGTAAAGTTACGCCACATTTGCTATAATAATTTAACATGCAATCAGTGTGCCCCATGGTCCGCGGGACGGGGCAAATCTGACTCCGGGGGAGTTGGTGCGGTTGAATAAGAAATTGCAGAGGCTGGCCGAGCCCAACGGGCGGCTGTACCTCTTTGTGCTGGTGGCCTTCGCCGCCGCGGCATTGCTGCTCGGGCAGTACGTGCTCGCCGCGGCCGAGGGCGTGGTGCTGCTGGTGCTGATTGTGAGCTCCCTCTTCATCGGGCGCCGCCGCAGGCGCGAGCTGATGGAGTATATCGAGTCCGTCACCTACGACGCGGACACGGCCAAGAACAATACGCTTTTGAACTTCCCGCTGCCGATGGCGGTCTTCGCGCTCAACGACCTGCGCGTTATATGGGCCAACCAGATATTCTTCGACATGTGCGGCGTCTCCGGCTCGCGCTTCGAGGCCCGGCTCGACACCCTGGTGCCCAATTTCTCCGCCAAGTGGCTGCTGGAGGGCAAGACGCAGAGCCCCGACCTGCTCGCGATAAACGGCCGCAAGTACCAGATACACGGCAACCTCATCCGCCCCGGCGAGAACGGGGAGGAGGCCGGCCACGGCTTCATGGGCATAGCCTACTGGGTGGACGTCACCGACTACGACGACGTGCGCATCAAGTACCTGGAGACGCGCCCCGTGCTGGCCGTGCTGCTGATAGACAACTACGACGAGCTCATCCGCAACCAGCCCGAGCGCGTGAAGAACGACCTGCGCGACGCGGTCGAGGACATCATCAACCAGTACTGGGAGAACCGCGACGCCGTGGTGCGGCGCTATGACCGCGACCGCTATCTGGCGGTGTTCGAGGAGCGCTGCCTAGAACAGATGCGCGCGGACAAGTTCTCGCTGCTCGAGCGCGCGCACTCGGTCACCAGCCCCTCGGGCATACACGCGACGCTCTCGCTGGGCATCGGCCACGACGGCGCCGGCTTCGGCGAGAACTGGCAGTTCGCATCCCTGGCGGCGGAAATGGCGCTCACGCGCGGCGGCGACCAGGCGGTCATCAAGAACCGCTTCAGCTTCGAGTTCTTCGGCGGGCGCGGCAGCGAGGTGGAGACGCGCACCAAGGTCAAGAGCCGCGTGATGGCAAACGCCCTTGCCGAGCTGGTGGCCGACTCCTCGCGGGTCTTCGTCATGGGCCACAAGTACGCCGACCTCGACGCCGTGGGCGCGGACGCCGCCGTCTGCTGCATCGCGCGCAAGAAGGGCAAGAGCTGCAAGATTATCATCGACCCGGAGAAGAACGCGGCCAGGCTGCTCATAGAGCGTCTGAAGGCCGAGCCGGAGTATAAAAACGCCTTCATCACCCCGCAGGAGGCCATGCTCAGCGCCGACGGGCGCAGCCTGCTGGTCGTGGTGGACACCAACCGCCCCGAACAGGTGGAGGACGCCAATATCCTCGCCGCCATGAACCGCGTGGCCGTCATAGACCACCACCGCCGCGCGGCGACCTATATCCAGAACGCGGCGCTCACCTTCTACGAGCCCTACGCCTCGAGCGTCTGCGAGCTGCTCAGCGAGGTGCTGCAGGAGGTCTGCGAGAGCGAGGACATCCTCCGCTGCGAGGCAGAGGCGATCCTCTCCGGAATAGTGCTCGACACCAAGAACTTCACAATACGCACCGGCGAGCGCACCTTTGAGGCCGCGGCCTTCCTGCGCCGCTGCGGCGCGGACACCACCGAGGTCAAGAAGCTGCTGCAAAACGACATGGCCGACACCGTGGCGCGCTACCGCATCATGCAGAACGCCCAGCTCTACCGCGGCAATATAGCCGTCGCGGCGCCGGAGGAGCCGCAGGACCGCGTCATCATCGCCCAGGCGGCGGACGAGCTGCTGAACATCTCCGGCGTGGAGGTCAGCTTCGTCGTCTGCCCCACGGCGGACGGGGGCGCGAACATCTCCGCGCGCAGCATCGGCGACATCAACGTGCAGGTGATAATGGAGAAGCTCGGCGGCGGCGGCAACCGCTCCGCCGCGGCCTGCCAGATAAAGAACACCACTCTCAGGGACGCGGTCAACGCGCTCTTCGCGGCCATCGACGAATATCTCGACGGCTGAGCGGCCCAAACCAGCTTATTAAGCGGAAAGGACGATATATATGAAAGTTATCTTCAACCAGGACGTGCGCGGACAGGGCAAGAGGGGAGAGCTCAAGGAGGTCTCCGACGGCTACGCGCGCAACTACCTGCTGCCGCGCAAGCTCGCCAGCGAGGCCACGCCGGACATGCTCAACGCTTTCAAGCTCAAGGAAAAGGCCAAGAAGGCGCAGATGGAGCGCGAAAAGGCCCAGGCCGAGGAGAACGCCAAAAAGCTCGACGGCATCATCGTGAAGATAAGCGCCCGCGCCGGCCAGGGCGGCAGGCTCTTCGGCGCCATCACCAGCCAGGAGATTTCCGACGCCCTGCGCGAGCAGCACGGCATCGAGATAGAGAAGAACAAGATAGTGCAGAGCGAGCCCATAAAGGGCTTCGGCTCCTTCGAGGTCAAGTGCAAGCTCGGCTACGAGGTGAGCGGCAAGCTCACCGTCCTCGTCACCGAGAAGAAGTAAGCCATGGACGAGCTGCTCGGCAAACGGGTGCCCTACTCCGCTCAGGCGGAGCAGGCCGTGCTCGGCTCCATACTCATCGACCCGCGCTGCGTGCCGGAGGTCATCGGCCGCGTGAAGGCCGAAGACTTCTACGTCCAGGCCAACCGCGAGATTTTTGAGACCGTCTTCGCCATGTTCTCCTACGGCCAGACCATCGACGCCGTCACCGTGCTCGACCAGATGAAGGTCCGCGGCGTATGGAAGGAGAACTCGCAGCAATATCTGCTCGAGCTCATCGAGATAACGCCCACGGCGGCCAATGTGCTCGAATACGCGGCCATAGTGCGTGACCGCGCGCTGCTGCGCGCCCTCGGCGCGGTGGGCGACGAGATAAGCAAAATGGTCTATGAGGGCAGCGGCGAAGCCGACGAGATGCTGGAGACCGCCGAGCGCAAGATTTACGCCCTCAGCCGCGACCGCGACACCGGAGGGCTCACGCCCGTGGCCAGCGTGGTGCAGCGCGTCTTTGAGAACATCAGCGAGGCCGCGGAGAGCGAGAGCGCCATACCCGGCCTCGCCACCGGCCTGCCCGACCTCGACCGCGCCATACTGGGCCTCAACGGCGGCGACTTCGCGCTCATAGCGGCGCGCCCCGGCATGGGCAAGACCTCGATAGCCCTCAACATTGCCCGGCATATCGGCAAGACCTCGGGCAAGGCCGTGGCCATCTTCTCGCTGGAGATGAGCCGCGAGCAGCTCGTGACCCGCCTCATATCCTCTGAGGGGCTGGTGGACGGCAAGAAGCTGCAGACCGGCCGCCTCACGGAGGAGGAGTGGGGCCGCGTCTACGCCGCGGCCAGCGTGCTCTCGGGCACGGACATACGCATAGACGACAACCCCTCCCTCACCGTCGCGGCCATGAACGCCCAGTGCCGCCGGCTCAAGAACCTGGGGCTCATTGTCATAGACTACCTGCAGCTCATGCAGAGCGCCGGCAGCGGCAACGCCTGGTCTAACGAGAGCCGCACCACCGCCGTCAGCGACATCTCCCGCGCCATGAAGATAATGGCCAAGGAGCTGAATGTGCCCGTGCTCTGCCTCAGCCAGCTCTCGCGCGCCAACACCCAGCGCACGGACAAGCGCCCCATGCTGAGCGACCTGCGCGAGTCGGGCGCCATTGAGCAGGACGCCGACGTGGTCGTCGCCCTGCACCGCGAGGGCTATTATAACCCCGAGTATGAGAATCCCAACGAGGTGGAGCTCATCATCCTCAAGAACCGACGCGGCGAGACAGGCAAGCTCTACATGATGTGGCTGCCGGAGTATACGAGCTTCATGCCGCTCGACAGGAGACATGAGGAATGAGCGGCTTTGAAAGGCTGCGGGGCCGCCGCGTCCTCTGCGCCGTCTCCGGCGGGGCGGACAGTGTCTATCTGCTGCACCGCTGCGTTAAAATGCGCGATGACGGGGAGCTAGAGCTGTGCGCCGCGCACTACAACCACTGCCTGCGCGGAGAGGAGAGCGAGCGCGACGAGCGCTTTGTGCGCTCCCTCTGCGTTTCGCTGGGAGTGGAGCTCAGGGTGGGCCGCGGCGACGTGGCCGCTTACGCGCAGGAGAACAGGCTCGGCATCGAGGAGGCCGCGCGGGCTCTGCGCTATGAGTTCCTCGAGCGCGCCGCCGACGAGCTCGGCTGCGGCCTGATCCTGACGGCGCACAACGCCGACGACAACGCCGAGACCGTGCTCATGGCCCTTGCCCGCGGCGCGGGCCCGCGCGGCCTCGCGGGCATCCCTCCCGAGCGAGGGCGGATACTGCGCCCGATGCTGGACGTAACCCGCGCGGAGGTGGAGAGCTATCTGGCCGAAAACGGCGTCCCGCACGTTGAAGACAGCTCCAACGAGTCGCTCGACTACACGCGCAACCGCGTGCGCAAGCTCGTCATGCCCGTGCTGAGGGAGATAAACCCGCGCTTCGCCGAGGCGGCGCTGAGGTCGGGCGAGCTGCTGCGCATGGACTGCGGCAGCCTTGACAGGCGCGCCGCCGCCCTCTATGAGGGCATGGAGGACGGGCGCCTGAGGCTTGACGGCCTGGCGGGCGGGGACCTGAGCGTCGTCACCCGGGTCATCCGGCTCATGGCCCCGCGGCGGCTCAGCGCCTCGCACGTAAAAGCCGTTTTGGCGCTGATTGCCGCCGGACACGGCGAGGCGGACGTGCCCGGCGGGCGCTTCCGCGCCGAGAGCGGGTACCTCTACGTGGTGAAGCCCGGCCCCGGCGCCCTGCCGGAGCGGGAGCTGAAGGTCCCGGGGCTCACGGAGATACCGGAGGCCGGCCTGAGGCTGAGCGCGGAAATTGCCGAAGCGCCGCGCGAAATTCACACTTCATTAAACACTTTTTACTTTCAATGTGAGAATATCTGTGGTACGATATACTGCGCCTCCCGCAGGGACGGCGACCGCTTTAAGGTCGCGGGCCGCGGCTGCACCAAATCCGTAAAGGACCTGCTCTATGAGCGCGGCGTGCCGGCGCATGAGCGCGGCCTCGTGCCCGTGCTGCGCGACGGGGCGGGGGTGCTCGCGGTGGCCGGCTGCGGCCAGGCCGAGCGCGTCATGCCCGCGGCGGGGGAGAAATGCGTTGTTGTCCGGGTCGAGGGGCCCGAAAAATAAATCGTAATGTGGGGGAAGAGAATGAGGCAGGATATAGAGAGAATACTTTTCAGCGAGGAGCAGCTCAAGGCCCGCATCGCCGAGCTCGGCGCGGAGCTGACGCGCGACTACAGGGACAAGAACCCTAT
>CALWYR010000008.1 GCA_944385805.1 uncultured Oscillospiraceae bacterium | reverse complement strand
AGATAGCCTACGCCATCGGCGTCGCCACGCCCGTCAGCGTCAACGTCACCACCTTCGGCACCGGCAAGGTCAGCGACAGCGCGCTGGAAAAGGCGGTAAACGAGGTCTTCGACCTGCGCCCTACCGCTATTATCCGCGGCCTCGAGCTCAGGAAGCCGCAGTACAAGGCCCTCGCCGCCTACGGCCACATAGGCCGCGAGGATCTCGGCGTCGCCTGGGAGCGCACCGACCGCGTCGACGCCCTGCGCGCCGCCGTTGGAAAATAAGCACAGGCAGAGCCCCCGGCTGAACCGGGGGCTTTCGCGCGTTTACTCGCCCAGGCGGCTCCTGGCCAGGGCTTTGAGGAAGAAGTCATAGACGGGCGCGATGCGCCTGTAGTCGCGCACGAGCCGACGTGGGAGGGAGTCGCTGTAGAGCGCGTCGAGCTTTTTCTCCTCGTGTATGAGGCAGAAGCTCTTCTGGTCGAGCCAGGCGCGGAGGTTTTCGGGCGCGTCTGGATAGCGCGTGCGCTTTAGGCGGTTGTCCTCCAGCGTAAAAACGCGCTGCGCCTCAAAGGCGGCGAGCGCCGCGCGCCAGTCGCTGTCGCCGGCGAGGATGAGCTCGCGCGCGGCGGCGACGGTCTCGGGCTCCGTCTGGTACCAGCCGCAGCCCCAGCGCAGGGAGCGGGGCGAGAACTCGAACCAGAAGCTGGGGTAGCCCAGGTACTTGCCGCGCAGCAGCGTGAACCACATCACGTCGCGGTAGATGGGCAGGCCCGGCCCGCGGCGTGTGTCGCGCCAAATGCGCGAGATGCTCTTGCCCACCCTGGGTACGATGACCAGCGAGGGGTCTATTTTCAGCATCCCCGGCGCGACAGCTTCCACAAGCTCGGCCAGGGGTGCAACAACCAGCCGCTCATATTCGTCATGATGTTGGTGGAACCACTCGCGCGAGTCCATCACGCGGTTGAGGGCCATAAAGTCCAGCGTCTCTTCAGTAAAGGGCATATTCTGTCGTCTCCTGTAGTTTTTGCTCAGATTATTTTAGCACGCGGCCGCTGCGCTTGCAATTAACAAATTTTTATGGAATTACCGCGCCGGATGTGGTAAGATGGTATCCGTCGCAATATAACTCTGGGAGGACTGCAAATGCGCGGCTTTATGAAACGGGTAGATTTGTTCTGTTACAAGCACCCGCGCTTCGGGATAAACAACCTCATGCTGGTGATAGTCGTCGGCACGGCGGCGGTATGGCTGCTGGGCGCGATGGACTCCAGCTTTTACTTCCTCAGCTTCCTCAGCTTCGACGCCGCGGCCGTACTGCGCGGCCAGGTGTGGCGGCTGGTGACCTTTATTTTCGTGCCGCAGAGCGGCGGGGTTATCTCGCTGCTGCTCTTCCTCTACTTCTACTACTTCATCGGCTCCACGCTGGAGCGCGAGTGGGGGGCGGGCCGCTTTACGATTTACTACCTCATGGGTATGCTCCTGACCGTTATCTACGGCTTTGCCGCCTACTTTGTAGACGGGCGCAGCGGCGGCCTCAGCGCGAGCTACATCAACCTCAGCATGTTCTTCGCCTTCGCCACGCTCTTCCCCGAGACGCGCGTGCTGCTCTTCTACTTCATCCCCATAAAGATGAAGTGGCTGGCGATAGTGGACGCGGCCTACTTCCTCTACGCCATCGTCAGCAACTTCGCCGCCGGCTACGGCATGATGAGCTTCCTGCCGCTGGTGGGCATACTCAACTACTTCCTCTTCTGCGGCGACGCGCTCTTCCACGGCGTCATGCCCGCGGGCAGGCAGCAGAGGGCCAAGACCTATAACTTCAAGCGCGAGGTGCGCAAGATAAACTACGAGCAGAAGACCCGCGGCTACACGCGCAAGTGCGAGGTCTGCGGCCGCACGGACACGGACTATCCCGACCTCGAGTTCCGCTACTGCTCCCGCTGCCAGGGCGTCCACTGCTTCTGCCAGGACCATATAAACAACCACGTCCACTTCACCGAATAAGCGGATATGGCCGGACATAGAAATGAAACCGGTGGTGCAACATGCCTAAAGGGAAAAAGAGAAACACAAATGACAACCCCGCGCCCTCCACGGGCAAGCTCATCGCCCAGGGCGCGGTGCTGATAGCGCTGTGCGTGCTGCTGCTCTTCGTGGTATACCAGCACGCGACCTACGACCCCGCTGAGGGGCCCGTGGCCGAGAGCCCCGGGGGGCTGATCGACCCGGACGCGCCCGAGGTCAGCGTCGCCCCCGCGACGCCCTCGCCCACGCCGGAACCGACGCCCGTGCCCACGCCGGAGCCCTTTGAGCCCCACGCCGTGGACTCCACGCAGCCGTCCAACTACATAGAGTACACCAACATCCAGGTGGACGGCACGACCCTCGCCGAGGGCGAGGAGTACGAGGACGACACAGGCATCTACATGGGCGACCCGGAGGAGTACGCGCAGATACCCGGCGTCGTCACCTTCCGCGGCGACAACCTGCGCTCGGGCGCGGCCTACGGCACGGCCAACATGAGCAGCAAGGGCTTCGGCAATTACTGGACGCACACCACGGGCTCGCTCTTCGCGCCCGACGGCAACTACTGGTCGGGCAACGGCTGGACGGGCCAGCCGCTCATAGCCGAGTGGCCGCTTGAGACGCGGCAGATAATGACCAGTATGCACGACTGGGCGCGCGAGCAGGAGACGCTGGTGGAGGTTGTCTACCCCTCCATGGACGGCTATGTCTACTTCCTCGAGCTCGAAACCGGCAAGGAGACGCGCGACCCGCTCTACATGGGATACACCTTCAAGGGCACGGGCACGCTCGACCCGCGCGGCTACCCGCTGCTCTATATCGGCAGCGGCTACAACAGCACGCTGGGCAGCTCCCACGTCTTCATCATCAGCCTCATAGACAACACCGTCCTCTATGAGTTCGGCGGCAGCGACGAGACCTTCGCGCTGCGCTCCTGGCCGATGTACGACGCCGCGCCGCTCATCGACTCCGACACGGATAAGCTCATATGGGCCGGCGAGAACGGCATCCTCTATATCATCACCCTCGGCACCGAGTACGACGAGGAGGCCGGAACCATCTCCGTCAACCCCACGCGCACGGTCAAGTGGCGCTACATGAGCACCCGCAACTCGATAGGCAGCTACTGGCTGGGCTTTGAGGCCTCGCCGATAATCTGGCAGGGATATATCTTCCTCGCCGACAACGGCGGCAACCTCATGTGCCTCGACCTCGACACGCTGGAGCTGGTCTGGGTGCAGGACATCCTCGACGACTCCAACTGCACGCCCGTGCTGGACTTCGAGGACGGGCACCCCTATCTCTACCTCTCTACCAGCTTCCACCTCGGCTGGTGCAGCTGGACGACGGCCACCATACCCGTGTGGAAGATAGACGCCGAGACCGGCGAGATAGTCTGGCAGCACGACTACACCTGCTACAGCGCCGACGGCCTCTCCGGCGGCGCGCAGAGCTCCATGGCGCTGGGCACAGGCAGCCTCGACAACCTCGTCTACCTCTCCATGGCGCGCTACCCCACGGGCGAGGGCGGCACGCTGCTGGCCCTCGACAAGGAGACGGGCGAGGAGGTCTGGACAAAGAACACCCAGGTCTACAGCTGGAGCACGCCCACCTGCGTCTACGACCAGGACGGCAACGGCTACGTGATTTACTGCACGCTGGGCCAGTACATGTACCTCTTTGACGGCCAGACCGGCGAGCAGTACGCCGCCATGAACTGCGGCGGCAAGTTTGAGGCCAGCCCCGCGGTCTTCAACAACTGGATAGTGGTCGGCCACCGCAACGGCGCGATATGGGGCGTCGAGCTGACCTGAGAAGGCAATAAAAAAAAGCGAACCCCCATCCAAGGGGGTTCGCTTTTTGCCGCTCAGCGCAGCCAGAGCTCGCTCCAGGCGCTGCGGAAGGCCCTGAAGCAGCTGCGCGGCAGAGGTACGCGGCTGCCGTCCGCTATCACGGCGTTCTGGCCCTCGATGCCCACCACGTGGCGCAGGTTGAGCACATAGCTCGCGCCGCACTGGAAGAAGCGCCCGTCGGCCAGCAGCGGGGCGGCGGCCTCGCGGAAGGAGACGCGCAGGGTGAGCGAATCTACCTTCTCGTGGACGCAGTGTAGGCGCATCACGCGCCCGGCACGCTCGGCGTAGAGCAGCTCGTCGAAGGAGACGCGGCGCGGGCCCGTGCGGGTGTGGACGACAAAGACGGACTCGCCGCTCTCCTGCACCTGCCTCAGCGCGCGGTCGAGCACGGGAAAGAGCCGCTCGCGGTCGAGCGGCTTGAGCAGGTAATAGAAGGCGCCGGCCTCGTAGCTCTCGGCGGCGTAGTCGTTGGAGACGGAGAAGTAGACGACGGGGCCGTGCCGCGGCAGCTCGCGCAGTTCGCGCGTCAGGCTGAAGCCGTCGCGCCCGGGCATGAGGATGTCAAGCAGGTAGACGTCATAGCCGCCGCGCCCCTGCGCCGCCGTGAGCAGCTCCAGCGGGGACGCGAAGCTGTCCACCCGCAGCGAGGACTCCGGGCGCTCCTGCTCGTATTCCCGAAGCAATTGCAAAAGCCGTTCCCCGGCTCTATGGTCGTCGTCACAAGCTGCGATAGAGACCAAGGCGCACCACCTCCATTGAGAAGCCAAAGTGACAATTCTTACGCAAACCAAAGCTCCAACCTGCGCAAAACCGCTGATAAAATTCAAATGTTTGAATCTACGATACCACATAACCGCAATTTAGTCAAGAATTCCTGCAAAACACTGAAGTAAAAAAGCCCAAAACCCGAGGCGGAAAAGAGCAAAGGAGCGAAGCAGCCTTTGCGCTGAAGGACAACATCTGTAAATGGACTGCCGCGGAAAGAGCACGGAAGGTAAACCGCCCTCTGCTTTGTGAGACGGCTCCATATACATGCCGCGGTCTCAGCTGCGGCCGCTTGCAAATTAAAGGAACAGGAACGGGACTCGCGTCCGTTCCTGTTCCTTTTCACTATGCTCAAACACATGTCCGCGGCGGCGGCTTCAGCCGAGCCGCCACCGGGCGCTCTCGCGCTGGAGCTCCACCATGCGGCGATAGAGGCCGCCGCGCTCCATGAGTTCCGCGGGGCTCCCCTGCTGGGCCACGCGGCCGTCCTCTAGCACGACGATATGGTCGGCTCCGGCCACGGTGCGCATCCTGTGGGCAATCACCAGCACCGTCTTACCCGCGAGCAGGCGGGAGAGCGCGTCCTGCACCTTTGTCTCGTTCTCGACGTCGAGGCTGGCGGTCGCCTCGTCGAGCAGGACTATGGGCGCGTCCTTCAAGAGCGCGCGGGCGATGGATATGCGCTGCCGCTCGCCGCCGGAGAGCCTCGCGCCGTTCTCGCCTATGGGCGTATCGTAGCCCTGCGGCAGGCGGCTCACGAACTCGTCGCAGTTGGCGGCCCCGGCGGCGGCGAGGACCTCCGCGTCGCTCGCGCCGCGCCTGCCCAGGCGGATATTCTCCATCACCGTATCGTCAAAGAGCACCACGTCCTGGAAGACCATGGAGTAATCGCGCAGCAGCGCCTCTGGGTCGACGGCGGCGATGTCCACGCCGCCCACCGTAACGCGGCCGGACGTGACGTCCCAGAGCCGTGCGGCGAGGCGCGCGCAGGTGCTCTTGCCGCTGCCGGAGGGGCCGACGAGGGCCGTGACCTCGCCCTCCTTCGCGGTGAAGCTCACGTCGCGGAGCACCTGCTTGCTGTCGTAGGCGAAGCTCACGTGCTCGAAGACGATGTCGTGGCCCTCGGGCTCGAAGCTGTCGGAGCCGGTCGCGACGGGCGTCTCGTATATCTCGTTTATCCGGTCGGCGGAGACCTGGGAGACGAACATCTCCGCAATCAGCGCGAGGCTCTGGTCAAAGGGCGCGTACACGCGCGTTATGACCAGCAGGAATAGGAAGAGCAGCATGAAGTCAATCTCTCCGGAGAGGATAAGCCCCGCGCCCGTCAGGATGGTGGTCGCCACGCCGAGGCGCATAATCACGCTGGCGGCGTTGACGAAAAGCCCCGTGCTCAGCTCGCCCTTGATGGTGACGCGCTCGTGCTCGTCGATCTTCTCATAGAGCCCCGCGAGATAGCGCTCGGCCTGGTTCGTCGAGCGGATCTCCCGGACGTTTTCAAGCGCCTCCTGGATGCCGTCCGAGACGCGCAGCGCGGCCTTTTTGGTCGCCTCCGAGCTGCGCTCGGCGAGCTTACGGCTCCCGAACAGCAGTCCGAAGGCCACCGGCACGCCCCAGAGGCAGGCGAGCGCCAGCCGCCAGTCGTAAAAGAGCAGGCACACGGCGATTATCGCCGTGGAGACGTAGGCCCCGTACAGGTATCCCAGCACGTGACTCCAGACGTGCTCCATGCGGTTGACGTCGCCCATTAGCGTTTCAGTCAGGTCGGCGAGGTCGCGCTTGCCGAAATAGCCGAGCGGGAGCTTGCGCAGACGCTCCGCCAGCCCCAGGCGCGTGGCCTTGACCTCGCCGTAGACGAGGCCGTAGGTGGCGCGGTACTGCTGCAAATGCGTCAAAAACGAGAGCAGGACAAAGCCCGCGGTCAGGGCGAGCGGCAGGGCCGCGCCCGGGAGCGGCGCGCCGCCCGTCAGCGTGTCCATGAACCGGCCCATGAGCAGGTAGAGTATGCCCACGCCGCCCATGACGACGAGGTTGGTGACGACGGTCCAGAGCGCGCCGGATTTGACATTTTTGAGGCCCTGATCCGTCAGGGCGTATTTGCGCTGGAATTTCTTGCTGAACATTTCGCTCGCCTCCTTCACTGTGCGCTCTTTATCTTCCACTGCACGGCCCGGTTGTAGTCCGCCCACATCCTCGCGTACAGCCCGCCCGCGGCGCAGAGCTCCGAGTGCGTGCCCTGCTCCGCCACGCTTCCCCGGTCGAGGACAATTATCCTGTCCGCGCCGACAACGGTGGAGAGGCGGTGGGCGATTATGATAACCGTGCGGCCCTTTGTCAGTCGAGCGAAGGCTTTTTGTATGAGCGCCTCGTTCTCGGGGTCCGCGAAGGCTGTGGCCTCGTCGAGGACGACTATGGGCGCGTCCTTCAGGATGGCCCGGGCGAGGGCTATGCGCTGCTGTTCGCCGCCGGAGAGGTAGGTGCCCTCCGTGCCTATGACGGTGTCCATGCCGCGCGGCAGCTTCCCGAGGATGTCGCCGCACTGGGCAGCCATGAGCGCGGCGAGCACCTGCTCGCGCGTGGCCTCCGGCCTCGCGGCGCGGACGTTCTCGAAAATGGAGGTCTTGAAGAGGCGGCTATCCTGGAAGACGAAGGCGATTTGATCCATGAGCACGCGCGGGTCAATCTCCCGCACGTCCACGCCGCCCACCAGCACCGAACCGGAGTCCGCGTCCCAGAAGCGGGGGATGAGGCTCGCCGCCGTGGTCTTGCCGCCGCCGGAGGGGCCGACGAGGGCCACGGTCTCGCCCTGCTCCGCCGTGAAGGAGACGTGGCTGAGGGCCGGGATTTCCGAGCCGGCGTAGCTGAAGCTCACGTCCCGGAACTCCACGCGCCCGCCCTCGGGCGCTTTGGGCTTTTCCGGCGCTTTGAGCACGGGGGCATCCATGACAAGAGCGATGCGCCCCAGCGCGGTGTGCGCTAGCATCATGCCGGAGGAGGCGAACATTATCCGCGCCAGCGCCGTGGAGATGATGGCGGAGAAGACGGCGTAGAAGGCGAAGTCGGTCACGAAAAGCGCGAAGCTTCCGCCCTCCAGAGCGCCCGGCGCGAGGAACAGCGCCGCGGGCACGAGGAACACGAAGGCCCCTTCGGTGAAGGTCAGGTTGACGGACTGGGGCGCGCGGCAGACCTCGCCCTGATAGCGCTCCGCCTTGGCGCTGTACTCCTCGATGGCCTGCTGAAAGGCCTTGAAGGAGTACACGGTCTGCTGGAAGATCTTCACGACCGGGATGCCGCGCACATACTCCGTGCCGGCCTTGGTCATGCGGTCCTGGGCCGCCTGGTATTCGGCCATCAGCGAGGCGTTTTTGCCGCCCATCATGGCGAACATGGAGAGGATGGAGATAAGCGCCGAGAGCAGGCAGGCGCAGCCCATGCGCCAGTCAAAGACGAACATCAGCGCCAGCATGGCGAGGAACATGGCGATGGTGCCGACGATGTCCGCGAGGTTGTGGGCCAGCAGCGTCTCCGTGTCCGCCGCCGCCGCGTCCAGCCGTCCGCGGATAAGGCCGGAGGCGTTGGCGTCGAACCAGCCCAGCGGGGCCTCCATCACGCGCGCCGCGCCGCGCTTGCGGATGTTCGCCGCCGTGCGGAAAGCCGCGAGATGCGTGCACATGAGCCCCGCGAAGTACAGTGCAATGCCTCCAAACGCCGCGGCGAAGGCCAGCCAGCCGTAGCGGGCGACGCTCTCAGCCTCAGTCCAGTCGGGAGCCGCGGCGATCAGGTCGCGGGCCGCCAACCAGACGCAGATGTAGGGAACCATGCTCAGCAGCATGGCCAGCGCCGACAATCCGAGCCCCAGAAAGGTCAGGACGCGGCGGCTGCCCGCGTAGTCGAGCAGGGCGGCGATGTCGCCCTTTTTCTTTTGCTTCATGAAAAAACCTCCTTTTAGAAGTTAGTAATTACTAACTCATGCTCAAAAAAGACGGGGCTCAGGACCCCATCAATTTAAGCCAGCCGCCGGTGTAAAATTCCCGGAACTGGTCCACGTCCCGCAGAGCCTGCTCGCGGGGCATATCGTGTACGACGATTTCAAAAAGCCCGTTGAACATCCCGCTCGCGATGATGTGGCAGAGCGACTCGCTCAAAACCGGCACCTCCCGGCCCAGGCGGCGCAGCACGTCCATGTAGCGCAGGGTGTACTCCACCTCGACCTCCACCATATTGTGGACGAAGTGCTCGTAGCCGGTGCCCTCCGAGCGGGTGAGCAGCAGCTTCACCGGCTGCCGGTGTGAGCAGATGTAGTCCACCATCCAGCGGACGCATTCGGAGGACTCGAGGCCCATGTGCGCGGGCTGTTCGGCCTCCGGCAGCTCGGCGAAGGCGGTCTGAGCCTCCATGAAGCGGCCCATGAGCGCGGCGGCGTGGGGCTCGACGAGGGCGTTGAAGAGCGCCTCCTTGCTCGAGTAGTAGCCGTAAAAGGCCCCGGTGGTCACCCCGGCGTTCTTCACAATCTGCCGCAGGGACGCGCCCTGGAAGCCCTTGTCCAGAAACTCCGCCAGCGCGGCCTCCTGAAGCCTCTCAAGCGTGTCGGTAGATTTTTCTTCCATGGCGTGGCCTCCTTGTAACGGTGTTATATAACGGTGTTATAATACTCCCTCTACGACGAAGTGTCAAGAGGGAAGACGATAAAATTTCCGCGCTTTACAAGCGAGGGGCTGCGTAAAATAATCGTATTAGTCAAAACCAATTTGCTCAGCTTTGCTGCGCCGTTCAGCTTTGTGCTCTGCCCCGTCTGCGCGATACGCGAGGCGGTGAAATTCCGCGAAGCCTTTTTCGGCTGTTTGTGGACGGGAGGGCTGTCAAGGGAACAGCCGCCCCGGAAATATCCGGAGCGGCCGTAATTCAGTCCCTTTCGGTCAATCTTCCCATGCTGTGGAGGCTGACGGCGAGGGTGGAGAGGTTGTGAAGCATGGCGGAGGCGGCGGGCTGGAGGATACCGGCGACGCCGAGGGCAATCAGCGCGGTGTTGAAGCCTATGACGAAGCGGTAGTTATTCCGGATGCGGCGCATGAGAGCCATAGCCAGTGCGCGCAGCCGCACGAGCTCCCAGAGGCTGTCGGCGGCGATAGTGATGTCGGCTATCTCGCGGGCGATGGCCGCGCCGTCGCTGATGGCGATGCCGGCGTCCGCCTCGGAGAGGGCCGGGGAGTCGTTTATGCCGTCGCCGACCATGAGCACGGTGTGCCCCTCGCGGCGGAGCGAGGCCACATATTCCGCCTTGTCCGCCGGGAGCACCCCGGCCCGGAAGTCGTCCACGCCGAGCTGGGCGGCTATGGCGGTCGCCGTGCGGGGGCTGTCCCCGGTGAGCATGACGGCGTTCGCGACGCCGAGAGCGCGCAGGGCGCTCAGCGCCTCCTTTGCCTCCTCGCGCAGGGGGTCTGAGATGCACAGCACGGCGGAGAGCACCCCGTCTATGGCGAGATAGAGCTGGGAGTATTCAGCCGGCAGGGCCTCGAATTTATCCCGCTCGCCCTCGGGGATTACGCAGCGCTCGTCCTCAAATATGAAGTGGGCGCTGCCTATGCGCACCTGCTCGCCGTCCACCGAGCTCGCTATGCCGTGGGCCACAAGGTACTCCACCTTCGCGTGGCGCTCCTCATGGCGCAGGCCGCGCCTTCGGGCCTCCTCGACCACGGCGTTGGCCATGGAGTGCGGGAAGTGCTCCTCGAGGCAGGCGGCCAGCCGGAGCATCTCCGGCTCGTCCTTGCCGTTGAAGGGGATGATTTTCGCGACGCGCGGGCAGGCGTGGGTCAGGGTGCCGGTCTTGTCAAAGACTATGGTGTCCGCCATGGCCACGGCCTCTAGGAATTTGCCGCCCTTGACGGTGATGTGCTCCCGGCCCGCCTCGCGCATGGCGGAGAGCACGGCCAGCGGCATTGCGAGCTTGAGCGCGCAGGAGAAGTCTACCATGAGCACGCTGACCGCCCTCTGCACATTCCTCGTCAGCGCGAGGCTCAATAGGCTCCCGGCGAAGGTCCAGGGCACGAGGCGGTCGGCGAGGCTCGCGGCCTTCGCCTCGCTTGCGCTCTTGAGCTTTTCGGAGCGCTCTATCATCTCGACTATGCGGTCATAGCGGCTCTCGCCGAGGCCCTGCCTGACCTCTATGACGCACTCGCCCTCCTCTACCACCGTGCCGGCGTAGACTGCGCCGCCCGGGCGCTTTACGACGGGGATGCTCTCGCCGGTCAGTGAGGCCTGGTTGACGGCGGCCTCGCCGGCGCATACGACGCCGTCCACCGGTATCAGGCCGCCCGCGCGTATGACGACCCGGTCGCCTGGGCGTATCTGCGCGATGGGCACGAGCTCGTCGCCGCTCTCGCCCCGCAGCCAGACGCGGTTCACGTTCAGCGACAGGCTCTCGGCGAGCCCCGCGACGGACTTCTTGTGCGTCCACTCCTCCAGAAGCTCGCCGAGCTCGAGCAGGAACATGACCGAGCCCGCCGTGCCGAGGTCGCCGCGGAAGGCGGAGACGCCGATGGATATGGCGTCCAGCAGCTCGACCTTCATCCTCCGCCGCCAGAGGCAGCCCAGCCCCCGGCGCATGAAGGGCAGCATCTTGCAGACGGCGCGCACCCTGCGCAGGGGTATGGGCAGGAAGAGCGTGCCAGCGGCCTTGAAGATAAGCTTGCGGACGAGCTTTTCGGCGAAGGCGGCGTTTATCTCGCGCAGGCTCTGGCCCGGCAGAGCGACGCTCCCCTCCGCTGCGGCGAAGGAAAAGCGCCCGAGCGCGGCGAGGCAGCGCTCGCGCCCGCCCGGCGCGTATGTGAAAATGACGCAGCCCGTGCGCTCATGCACCGTCACGCTCTCCGCGCCGCTCTCGCGCGAGAGCCAGGCCTGCATGAGGTCGGCCTCGCGGACGCTGAGCGGCCGCGCGAGCCTGAGGCGCAGCCGCGCGCTGCTCTCATGGACTATCCTTGCTTTCATACTACCTCCCAACAGCAAAAAAGGAGCCGGCAGGCTCCCTTTAAGCTTCGTCCCCGACTTCGGCCTCGGCCTCGGCGGCCTCGCGCGCGGCGTTTATGTCCTTCGCGGCGGCGAGGATGTCGGCGGCCTCCTCCTGTACGGTCGTGACGGTCTCCATGACGGATTTCTGCGCGCGCAGCCCGGCGGCGGTCAGGTGCGTGTATACCTTCTTCGCGTCGCGGCTCATGAGCAGCTTTATCCCCACGGAGCCGAAGAGCGCCCCGCCGGCGAAGCAGGCGAGATGCGTGTACTGTTTCATTTAAAAGTCTCCCTTCACTTGCGCTTATAGCCCGTAATCATCACCATGACCATGCAGATCACGGCGCCCCAGGCCCAGAATCTGTGCTGTTTCAAAGCTCTCACTTCCTTTATGCAGCATTAGAGGATTATACGGTTTCCCCGCCGCCCTGTCCGCCGTTTTCGGGCGGGATTTCGCCGGAAACGGACATTTTTCTGTATTTCGCCGGGCTCGTGCCGTAGTACTTGAGGAAGTTCGCGCCAAACTGGCTGGCGCTCGCGAAGCCCACGGCCTGGGATATCTCGAGCACGCTCAGATCCGTGCCGCGCAGCAGAGCGGCCGCGCGCTCCATTCGCCGTTCCCGGAGCCAGGCGTGTATCGGCTGGCCGTAAAGGCGGCGGAAGCCCGCCTTGAGCGAGGTGGGCGCGATGTAAAAGCGGCGGCTGAGCTCGGGGATGGTCAGCTTGCGATCCATGTGCTCTGTCATGTAGGCCCGGACCATCTCGAGCGTGTGCGTCATGGCCGCGTCCGCGCCCCCCTCCTCACGCGCTCCGCCCTGCCGCGCGCACAGCAGATACAGCAGCTCTACGGACTTGAAAACGCAGTAGCGCCCCTGCTCGCCCGGCGGCAGCACATCCAGATGCTCGAACGCCGCGCGGCTCCACGCGGCTCCGCTGAGCAGCGCGCAGCCATCCAACGCCGCCATGCGCCGGCGAACCTGCGCCGTGTCGAGCTCCAGCTCGCCGAGCAGCGAGCACAGCGCGCGCAGGCTCCGCTTCGCGCCGCGGGCGTCCACCGCGACCAGCACCCCCGCCATCGGCCCGTCAAGCCGCGCGGAGGCGATGCCCCCGGCGTTTGAGAGCAGCAGTATCTCCCTCTTTCCGGCTCTGAGCTCCGTGCCGTCCCGCCGGGTCAGCGTCAGCGCGCCGCGCAGGCAAAAGAGCGCCTCAAAATGCAGCGGCTTCAGCTCCGGCCGCAGCTCGCGCGGATACGGCCCCTCCGGCTCGCCCAGCATAAACCGGCAGGCCCGCGCGCCGGGCATGATCTCGGCCCAGACCGCATCCGGGCGCCCGTCGAGATATTCCGCCAGCATGTTTCTCCCTCCCGTATCTGTATCGGTCAGCTGTGACTCGCCAACCGGCTTAAAATTTCCGCGCCCCGCCCGGCTGGTCAATTCCAGCCGGCTTTCCTCATGGGGTTCGCTCAAGAATAAATTTTGTCACCAGATCCGCATACTGTTCCAGCCGTACCAGCAGTGCCAGGTGCCCGCCGGTCAGGTTTGTGACCACCGTGGGGCTTGGCATCAGGGCGATCAGGTCCTCCCGGCAGGCCGGGGTGAAGGTGGTGTCGTCCTCGGAAAGGAACAGCAGCACCCGCCCCTCCCACGGGGCAAAATCGTCACGGGTCATACCGAGGTAGTGCTCCGCGTCCAGCAGGAAGTCGATCATGTGGGCTTCATAGGGCTTGGTGAGCAGTTCCATCATGGCGCCGAACAGCTCCTCCGTAGCGGCTTTTTCCTGGGCGGTAAAGCCGTCGGTTTTCTTTTTCATTACCGCCCATCTCATCATCCGCTTGATGAGCGGAAATGGCAGGAAGGCAAGCCACTTTTTGAACTTCCGCTGGCTTTCGATTATTTTCATCAGGTCCCGATACCCGGCCTCGCTCATACTGCCGGACAGCGAACAGGTGTTGGAGAGGACCAGCCCCTCCACCACTTCCGGGTGGCGGGTGGCGATGACCTGGGCCACTACGCCGCCCAGGGACTGTCCCACCAGCCAGGCCCTTTCCTTTAGGTGGCGGAGCAGTTCTGCCACGGCGTCGGCAAACTCGCCATTGTCCCCGAACTGGAGCTGATAGTCAAAGGTCAGCACCGAAAAATCCCCAGCGAACCTGGCAAAGTGCTGATAGAACAGGTCGGACAGCCCAATGCCGCCCGTGAGCAGGACCAGCGTGGCTTTGGCCTGGGGATTTTGATGGTAGCGATAGATAAAGGGTTTCCCGCCGCTGACCGTGAAGGTGGCGGTGGGATAGGCCCGGCGAAATTCCGCAAGCGTCATCAAATCTTCCTCTCTCTATTTTCCCTGCCGTTCTTTGTCCCAACGGGAACCCTTTTTGCAGATATAAAAGTCACAGCAGTCGCCGCCGGCAGCCAGCGTTTTGCTGCGGTAGAGCCGCCCGCCCATCCAGTCGACGGACATCGTATCCAGAGCGCACAGATAGGGAACCAAATGAGGAAGACCCTCCTGCCGGCCCAGGGCACACAGACCGCACTGGTGGTAAAGGATCGTATATTCCTCTGCATCCCGGCCGAAGATAAGCTCGGTATTCCACTGAAAGGGATTATGTTCAGCATCCGCCAAAGATGCGGTCGATGCCCGCTTTTGCTGCGCTTTTAATGTAAACGCGGTCTTGGCTTTGGCCCGGAAGGCGGCCACAATCAGAGGAGAACGCATACTGGCGCTTACCATGCCCTCAAAACACGTTTCACTCATTTTTCCTTCTGCCGCCTTATAGATCGACAGCCACAGCATTCCGCCGGTCAGGCAGACCCGCATCAGGTTTTCCATCATGGAGCCAATATCCGGGGTTCGGGACACCATTTGCCGGTAAATCCGCCCGGAGCGCTGCTTCAACGCAGAAATATCCCATCCCGGCTCCTGCCTTGCCAGATACCGAAACGCGGCAGGAGCGATGGCGGCCCACATCAGCCTTTCACAATAGGTATAGGTCATGACAAACCTCCGCTTCACTTCCGCCCCACCAGCATCCGGGAGTCTCCCAGCATCATCATGGCCGCCCGCCGGCGGGAGCCGAAGGCCTCCCCGGCGGTATCAATGAGGCGCACGTCCTCATAGCCCATCTCCCGCAGCTCCTGGGCAAACTCCTCCATGTCCCCGTACATCCGGGGCTTCATGTCGTCGTTGAGGGCGAACACGCCGCCCTTTTTCAGCACCCGCAGGGTCTCCCGCAGCAGGGCCCGCTTATCTGCGCCCATGATGTTGTGGTAGACATAGTTGCTGATGACTGCGTCAAAACTCCCGTCCGGGAAATCCAGCTTGTTTGCGTCCCCATGCTGAAACCGGCACCGAGCCGCCGCACCCTCGCTCTGTGCGTTTTTCTCGCACATGGCCTGGCCGTAGCCGTAGGCCGCGCCCCAGTAGTCGATGCCGGTGACCTCGGCCTCCGGCCAGGTCAGCGCCGCCCGGATGGACAGCGCCCCGGAGCCGCAGCCCACCTCAAGGAGCTTCCCATGTCCGTCGAAATCCAGATGCGCGAGGACGGCCTCGTGCACCCGCTCCATCATCCCGCCTCCATAGAAGGAGTACTGTTTCCGTATCCATGTGATCCAGACCAGCAGGGCCAGCAGCGCCGCCGCGGCGACGGAGAACAGGACGCCCAGCGCGGCGATATGGAACAGCGCGAAGGACAGCCCGGCCAGCGCCGCCGACAGGGCCAGCAGCGCGCCCACCATGTAAAAGACCGGGTTGGACATCCAGCTTCCATAGTCCTCACCATGCGTGCCGAGGCGGATCTTGTCGTTTTCCATTTCCGCAGCTCCTTTCTTTCCATAGCCCGGGCGGAGGAAAATACAGGCCGCGAGCCAAATCGCGATAAGCAGCGGGAAGCATATAGCCC
>CALWYR010000007.1 GCA_944385805.1 uncultured Oscillospiraceae bacterium | reverse complement strand
CCATGCCCTCGACCGTCTCCTCCTCCAGGAGCTCGACGCAGTCCATGAGCGTCACGGCGCGCACGTCTCCCGCGACGGAGTCCAGCACGTCCGCCACCCAGGCGTCGCTCTCGCCGCCGACGTAGATAAAGACGTCGGCAGACTGTATCTCGAGGATGTCCTTGGGCGTCGGCTCGTAGGAGTGCGCCTCCGCGCCCGGCGGCAGCAGCATCGTCACCGTGCCCAGTTCGCCCACGAGAGAGCGCGCGAAGTCATAGGGCGCGAAAACCGTCGCCACCACGCTGAGGCCCTCCTGTTCCTCCGCCTCCGGCGCGGCGCAGGCCGCGAGCGAGAGCGCGAGGGCAAGGGCGATTAAAATAGTAAGCAATCGTTTCATAAGTCCCTCTAAATGAAAAACGGGCGACTCAAAAAGAGTCGCCCTGGCAGCGGGAGAAGGATTCGAACCCTCACATACGGAGTCAGAGTCCGCTGTGCTACCTTTACACAATCCCGCTAGGTGCAGATAGTATTATACACGCTTTTCGGCTTTTGTCAAGGATTAATTTACTTTTTTCTTGCCTATTGCATTTTGCGCCGGACTGTGCTATAGTATTGCCAAACCCAATAAGGAGTCTTCGGGGCAGGGTGAAATTCCCGACCGGCGGTAACAGTCCGCGAACCTCGGTTACGAGGCCGAATCGGTGCGATTCCGATACCGACAGTACAGTCTGGATGGAAGGAGACGCGTAGTTTTTTTGCGCCTGCGAAAGATTGCGCCCGGAAGAAGATTTCTTTCGGGTAATTCCCTTTCGGAGGTATTTTTTATGGACACCGTCAAAAAAGCAAACCGTATCGACACCAAGAAGCTCGCCACCCTCGGCATGCTCACCGCCCTGGCCTTCGTGGTCATGTGCCTGAGCAAGTTCATACCCAGCGTCAACGGCTTCCTCGACTTCGACTTCAAGGACGTCGTGCTCTGCATCGGCGGCTTCATCTACGGCCCCATCGCGGCGCTGATGATGACCGTCGTAGTCTGCTTCCTGGAGATGATTACGGTCAGCCACACCGACATAATCGGCTGCATCATGAACATCGTCGCCACGGCGAGCTTCGTCTGCACGGCCTGCGCGATATACAAGCGCAACCACACCATGAAGGGCGCCATAATCGGCCTCGTCACCGCCGTGGTCGTGCTGGTCGCGGTCATGCTGGCCTGGAACTACTTCCTCACGCCCATCTACCAGAAGATCCCCCGCGAGGCCGTCGCCGACATGCTGCCCACCGTCTTCCTCCCCTTCAACGCCGTCAAGGGCGGGCTCAACATGACCGTCACCCTCCTGGTCTACAAGCCCGTGGTCGAGGCGCTGAGGAAGGCGAAGCTGATTCCCGAGTCGGAAAGCCACGCCGCGCCGATTGGCGCCAAAAAGCACTTGGGCATGACCCTTGTGATACTCTTCGTCTTCGTAAGCTGCGTGCTCTTCGCGCTCAGCCTGATGGAGCTCATCTGAGCCCGCCGCGAATTAAAAGCAGGGCCGCCCGGCCGAAATTGGCCGGGCGGCCTTTTCTCACATCCTGCCGGCGGCGTCGCGGGCGAGGGGCGAGCGCTCGCACTCCTCGGGCAGCATGGTTATCTGCCAGCAGAGGGGGCTGCCCTTCATCTTCTCGGCCGCATAGCTCAGGCCGTTGGTGCGCTCGTCGAGCAGGGGATTGTCTATCTGCTGCGGGTCGCCGAGCAGGATTATTTTCGTCCCCTGGCCGGCGCGGGTGATGATGCCCTTGGCCTGCTTTGGCGTGAGGTTCTGGGCCTCGTCTATGATGAGGTAGGTGCGCGTGACGCTGCGGCCGCGGATGAAGTTGAGCGCCTGGGCGGCGATGATGCCGCGGGAGAAGAGCTCCTCCACCTTGCCGGAGAGGCTGCGCTCGTCGGAAAAGCGCTCGGCCTCGTTCTGGTCGACCAGCAGCTCGAGGTTATCTATGGCCGGGCGCAGCAGCGGCGCTATCTTCTCGGCCTCGTCACCGGGCAGGAAGCCGATGTCCTCGTCGAACTGGGCGTTGGGGCGGCTGATGAGTATGCGGCGGTAGGCCGGCTCGGGCAGCTCCATCATCGCGTGCAGGCCCACGGCGAGGGCGTAGAAGGTCTTGGCCGTGCCCGCCATGCCCTTGACTATCACGAGCGGGGCGTCCTCGCTGCCCGCCATGAGCGCCTCCTGCAGGAACTTCTGCCCCACGCTGCGCGGCTTGACGCCGTAGGGCGAGAGCTTGTGAAAGGCGAGCGGGACTATCTTCTTGCCGTTGAAGCGGCCCAGCTGGGTCTTCCTCGCGCTCTGGTCGGCGCGCAGTATCACAAACTGGTTGGGCACCAGCTCCACGGGCAGGCGCTCGCCGTTTTCGTCCGTCTGGTACACGTCCTCGGGAGAAATCTGCTTTTTCTTGAACTCGGCGAACTTCTTCTCCGGCACAAAGACCTCGCAGCGGCCGCTGTACTGCTCGGCGCTGACCGGGGCCTGCTCGGTGGTGAAGTCCTCGGCGCTGATGCCGAGCATCTGCGCCTTCAAGCGCGCGACGATGTCCCGCGTCACCAGTATGAGCGGCTTCTCCCGCTCCCGGATGCCGAGGCAGACCTTGAGGATGCGGTTGTCGTTCTTGCTGTCGGGGAAGCCGTCGGGCAGCCTCACGGCCACGCAGTTGACCTCCAGGCGCAGCTCGCCGCCGCCGGGCAGGGGCACGCCCTCTATGAGGCTGCCACTCTGGCGCAGCGTCTCCAGGTAGCGTATGGCCTGGCGCGCGTTGGCCCCGCGCTCGCCGGGCTCGCCCTTGAGCGCGTCCAGCTCCTCCAGCACCGCCAGCGGCAGCACGATGCGGTTGTCCTCAAAGGACTGCAGCGCATAGGGCGCCTGTATGAGCACGTTGGTGTCGAGAACATAGGTCTTGCGCATTGAATTACCTCCTTGCGGTCGCTGAGCTCCCTGCCCTTATATTACCACGCCGGAGCCGCGATTGTCGTCAAATCGCCGTTAAATGGGGGTAAACGTCACGAAAGTGTGTGCCCGGGTATTGCCCTCAGGCGGCAAATCTGCTAAACTGGGGTATATATCGCCGATATGGAGGCCGTGCCATGACAAAAGAAAACCGCAAGCTCAAAAAGCAGCAAAAACGCGCCGAAAACCGCGCCATGTGGGCGCGCAAGATGAAGGAGGAGCCCGGGGCGTTCTGGACCTATGTGATACTGCGCACCATCGTCATACTGATACTCATCCGCAGCATCTTCGCCGGAAACTGGGACAACGCCATAATCTGCGTCTACGTGCTGGCGCTCTACGTGCTGCCGCAGCTGGTGGAAAAGCGCATGCACATTGAGATACCGAGCGTGCTGGAAATCATCATCTTCGTCTTCGTCTTCCTCGCGGAGGTGCTGGGCGAGATGCAGAGCTACTTCCTCAAAATCAGCTATTGGGACACCATCCTGCACACGACGGCTGGCTTCCTGCTCGCGGCGGTGGGCTTCTCGCTCGTCAACCTGCTCAACAGCAGTGAAAAGGCCCGCTTCCACCTCTCCCCCGTCTATCTGGCCGTGGTGGCCTTCTGCTTCTCCATGACCATGGGCGTGCTCTGGGAGTTCTTTGAGTTCAGCGCGGACAGGCTCCTGCTGCTGGATATGCAGAAGGACACGGTGCTCACACAGATTTCCACCGTCGACCTCGACCCCACGCTGAGCAACACCCCGATCGTTATCAGCGGCATAGAGGATATGGTGCTGCGCCTCAGCGATGGCACGGACTACGCCATCGGCCTCGGCGGGTATCTGGACATCGGGCTCTACGACACGATGGAGGATTTGTTCGTCAATTTCCTCGGCGCGGTGGTCTTCTCGGTCATCGCCTTCTTCGAGGCCAGGAGCGTCAGGCGCCCGCTCACCACCGCGCTGGCGCTGCACAAGCGGAAGGCTCCCGCCGGGAAGTGAGCGCCTCAACGCGCTTTGTTTTGAGCGCTTAATACTTCCGCCTATAGCTGAGGGGGATTTCTTTTGGCTCGGCCAAAAGAAATCCCCCCTCATGATTAAGGCAGAAATATTGGATGATTACAGGCCGGCGGCGTCAGTCGTCATAATCCCTCTCCGCCTTGAGCACCGCGCCGGAGTACGCGTCGATCTCATACTCATACTCCATCCAGCCGGCGCGGAAATCCACCTCGTAGTAGGTGTATCCGTCGTCGCGCTCGAGCTCCACGCGCAGGCGGCTGGCCTCGGCCTCGCTGACGCCGGCGTGGCTGAGCGCTGCGGACATTGCCGCGGTCTCGCCGATAAGGCTGCCGCCCTGGCTGTTCCAGCCGTGGTGCTGGCCGCCGGCGAACTGCTCGCGCTCGGCCTTTATGACCGCGCCCGTGGCGGCGTCAATCTCGTAGTCGTACTCCGCGCCGGAGCAGACGAACTCCAGCTCGTAGACATAGCGGCCGTTGTCGCGGTCGAACTGGGCCTTTGTCCAGACGACATTGGCGCTGTCGGCGCCCGCGTGGCTGAGCGCGGCGGCCTTGGCGGCCTCCTCGCCGATGTAGTCCCCGCCCGGGGCTGTGCTTACGGCGGCGCCGGGGTCAGCGTAGGTCTCGCGGCTGAACTTGACTACCTCGCCGGTGAGGGCGTCGATGTCGTACTCATACTCTCCCCCGGCGGTGTAGAGGTCTATCTCATAGACCATGCGGCCGTTCTCGCTGTCGAATTCCACGTTTTTGGCGCTGAGGGCGTTCACGTCGAGCCCCGCGTGGGCGCAGGCGGCCTCCACGGCGGCGTCCGCGCCGATGTAGGCGCCCGAGCTGGCCGTGCCGCTCTGGGTGACGCTGCTGTCAGTGAGGCCGCGGGAGGCGGCTATGAGGGCGATATCGTTGACGGAGAGACCCGCGAGGCTCTCCACCGTGAGGGTGGGGTCGGCGGCGACGAGCTTGGAGATGAGGGCGGCCTTGCCCTCGGTGATGTTGTAGCTGGCGGCGAGCTCGCTGAGCGCAGCGTCGGGGCTGACGGTCTGGCTTATTACAGCGCCGTCCACGCCGCCGGTACCGAGGGCTGACTCTATCATGCCGGCCACGCTGTTCTGAAGCGCCTGGGCGCGGGCGGTGTCGCCGTCCGTGACGGAGACGAGGATGGAGTTGCGCAGCTCATCGAGGTATCCGTTGGTGAGCATGGAGCCGATGAGGGCGTTGACGGCCACGTCCAGCTTGCTGCCGGCCAGGTCCATGCTGCCCAGCACCACGCGCGCGTCGGCGTTGAGGGCCTTGACGGCGGCGACCGTGTCGTCCGCGGCCACGTCGAGCTCTATGCTGGGGTTGACGTCGAGGGTGACGACGCTCTCGCCCCCGGCGGGCGCGGCGCTCGCGGCGGGCTCTATGACGGCGGGGTTGTTCGCCCCGCGGTGGCCGATACCATAGCCCACCGCCCCGCCGAGGATGGCGAGCACGAGCGCGGCCGCTATTGCTATGGGTACAAAACGGTTCTTCTTCTTTTCGTTCATATTGATAACCCTTCCTTTCAGTTTCTCGGCTTCCAGCCTCGTGAGCACGTCCCTGAAGTCCCCGGGCGCGCCGTGGCGGAGCGCGGAGTCGATGCGCTGTAGGAGTTCGCGTTCCTTATCCATTTTGTCCTCCCTCCAGCGAGGCCCTCATCTTCCTGAGGGCGCGGTTGTACTTGCTGAGCACCGTGGGCAGGGCCAAATCAATCAGCTGCGCTATCTCCCGGTGCCTGAGGCCGGTGAGGGCGTGGAGCGAGACTATCTCGCGCTCCTCGTCGCTGAGCAGCTCCATGAGCTCCGACAGGGTCTCGGCGTCCTCGCGGCTGAAGTCCGGCCGCTCGGCGAAGGCCTCCTGCCAGTCCTCGGGCGACATGGTCACCGTGCGCTGCGCGGTCCTGAGCCGGCTCATGGCCAGGTTGCGCGCTATACGCATGAGCCAGGCCGCGGGCTTACCCTGGGAGACATAGCCCCCCGCGCCCAGCTGCGCGCGCACAAAGGCCTCCTGCATGACGTCCTCGGCCTCGTGCGGGTCCTTGAGAAGGCCCAGCGCGTATCCGAAGACCGCCTCGCGCGTGAGCTCGTAGAGCCTGCCCAGGGCCTCCGTGTCGCCCTGAGCCATGCGCGCTATGCACCTGTCGAGCTCCTCGGCCCCGCTCCCGGACAGGGGGGCCGTCTGGAATAGGATTAAACTCAGCATTTTTCCCGCCTCTATACTAATAACGTCCGGGCGCGCCCTTTTATTGCACGCTGCAAAAAAATTTTTCGCGCGCCCGCGGAAGGGTTACGCTGTGAGTATACCACCATGTAAAGCTTCTGTAAAGCGGCGCGGTGTTGTGGGAATATTTGCCGCCCGGCTCCGGTATAAGCGCCGCCGCGCCGCGCAAACTAAGGCCACAACTTTGCAGGAGGTATGTACATGCTAAAACGCAGCACAATAGCGCTCGCGCTCCTGGCCGCGCTGGCCCTGCCGCTGGGGAGCGCGCTGGCCGTATCCGGCGCGCCGGTGGCGGAGAACCTGGAGCTCACGACTTACCGCAACGTCTCCGTCGGCGGGCAGCTCGCGGCCGCGGACCCCGAGGGCGGCGCGCTCAGCTATGAGATTACCACCCAGCCCAGCAAGGGCGAGGTCGTCCTCGCTGAGGACGGCAGCTTCACCTATACGCCCGACGCCAACCGCAAGGGCCGCGACTACTTCGGCTACCGGGCCGTGGACGAGAGCGGGGCGCGCAGCCAGGAGGCCACGGTCATAATCCGCATCGAGAAGCAGCGCACGGACGCCTGCTACGCCGACATGGCCGGGCATCCCGCCGCGTACGCCGCCACGGCCCTGGCCGAGCGCGGGATCTTCTCTGCCGAGAGCCTCGCCGGCGTCATGGTCTTCTCCCCAGAGCGCGAGGTGACGCGCGCCGAGTTCCTCAGTATGTGCATGGCCCTCTCCGGCACGGAGCAGCTGCGCGGCGTGGCCTCCACCGGCTTCGCCGACGACGCGGAGATTGAAGCGTGGCTCAAGCCCACGGTCGCCACCGCCCTCATGGACGGCGTGGTCAGCGGCTACGGCGTGGACGGCGGCGCGGTCTTCTCCCCCAACGAGCCCATAACACGCGAGGAGGCCGCCGTCATGCTCGATAACGTGCTAGACACAACCGAGATAGCCTCCACAGCCCTGAACGCAAACATCCCCGACTGGGCCGCCCAGGCCGCGAACAACCTCGCCGCCTGCGGCATTATAAGCGAAGGCGAGCCCTTCCAGCTCCCCCTGACAAGAGCCGACGCCGCCCAGATGCTGATAAGGGCGATAGAAGTGCTGGAGGCCCGGGAATAACCAAAACGTTAAACAAAAGAAGAGCGAAGCCGGGAGGCGGCCTGCGGCCGGCCTCCCGGCTTTGCGGGCTTCCGCCGCCTCTGCGGCGGGAGAAATGAAAAAGCAGGCGGATTCGGCAGAATCCACCTGCTTTTTGGCAAGTCCCTGGCAATAAAGCGCGCGGGCGCGCAGCTGAAGCCATCGGCCAAGGGCCGGGGAATATCAAAGGGAGGGCAAAGCCCTCCCTTTCGGTGTTTATACCAGCTCGATTACCGCCATCTCAGCGGCGTCGCCGCGGCGGGGTCCGATGCGGGTGACGCGGGTGTAGCCGCCGGTGCGGTCGGCGTACTTCTCGGAGAGCTCCTTGAAGGTCTTGTGAGCCACGTCCTCGCGGGTAATGAAGCTCAGGGCCTGGCGGTAGGCCGCCATGTCCTTCTGCTTGCCGAGGGATATCATTTTCTCGGCCAGAGGCTGGATCTCCTTGGCGCGGGTGTAGGTAGTCTCCATGCGGCCGCGGTCGAGAAGGTCCGTGACCTGCTGACGGAGCATAGCCATACGCGCGTCGGTAGCCTTGCCGAGTTTCCTGGTTCCGGGCATGTTGGTTTCCTCCTTACTGGTTGTCGTCG
>CALWYR010000006.1 GCA_944385805.1 uncultured Oscillospiraceae bacterium | reverse complement strand
TGAGCACGCTCACGCGTTTGTTGCCCTCCTGCACATAGAACCGGCCCATATACTCATAACAGCGCACAGGGTCGCGTATACCCTCGTCGCTCAGGTGCGCGGCGCAGAGGACCCGCCACTTGGCGGCGAACTCGCTGTCGGGCGAGAGCAGCGGCATGAAATCCGCGGCGAAGGCGCGCGTGCGCCCGGCGCTCTTGGTGCCGGCAATCCTGTCGGCGGGGATGTCTATGACGCCCAGGTCGACCTGGCCCGCCGTCATGGAGCTCTGCAGCACCTCGTCGAGGACCTGAAGATATGGGTAGCGGCCCGCCAGGACGCGCTCGCGGTAGGTTTTCTGGCCGGCCTTCAGGGCCTGGCTGTACTGTACGCTGGCCTCGGACTGGGACACACTCAGCCCTCCTTTGCTTTTATGGCGGTATTATATCATAACCGCCGCGAGATGGCTACAGACTTTATTCATGGCTTTGAAGCGTTTCCGCGCTTCCGCCTGCCCATATTGACAGCGCCGCGTCCGCGGTGCTACTATACGTGGTAATGATAATTCCTGCCGGCGCAGTGAGGGGCTTGGAGAAAATGAAGCGTGAACAGTTCATACGGCATGTCTCAGATGAATACGGGATCGAGGGAGAGTACCTCTGGGCAAAGTATCCGCGCTACTGCGCGTTCCGGCACCCGGGCAATCATAAGTGGTTTGCACTCGTGATGGATGTGCCCCGGAGCAAGCTGGGGCTGGAGGGCGAGGAAGCCCTGGACGTGGTCAACTTGAAGTGCGGCCCCATCCTTACCGGCTCGCTGCTGGAGGAACCCGGCATCTTCCCGGCCTACCACATGAGCAAGGAGAGCTGGATCACAGCCGCCCTGGACGGCAGCGTACCGGATGAGCGGCTGAAGCTGCTGCTGGCCATGAGCTACGACGCGACCGCGCCCGGGATGAAGAAGAAAGCCGCAAAAAGCTGACGCCTCCGCAGCCGGGCGCGCGCACAAGCAAATAGCGCTCCCGGCCGTCTGCCCGGGAGCGTTGTTTCACTTCCTGAATACAAACAAATACTCATGGGCAATCAGCAGAAAATTATATTTTACGCTGTTTGTCTTCCAATATCCGGTCGCCTTGCAGTTGTGCTGTTCCTTGATTATGAGCTCCTTGAGCGTGAACCCGGCGTCCTGGAAAATGCGCATTACGTCGAAAGACATTGGCACCATGCAGCCCTTCCGCCGCGTATCGCCCATGAGGATGGCGCAGAACCTGCCCTTCTTGAGCACGCGGAAGCATTCGGAAGCAACCGGCCGAATGGCCTCGAGAAAGTCACTGACCCTCAGGCGCGAGAGGTCGGCCTCAATGTCCTCGCTGTACTTGATGATGTCCGCGTAGGGCGGGTGAGTGCATATAAGGTCGATGCTCTCGTCCGGAATAAAGTCAAGCCGCCGCGCGTCGCCCTTTCTTATGTAAACCTTCCCGTCCGCGCCCTCGTGCTCAAAGGCAATCTTCTCCCGGCAGCGCTCGAGCGCTGTGTCGTTAACGTCGACTCCTATTATATCCCGGTTTAACAGCTTCGCCTCCACCAGAGTAGTCCCGCCTCCCGCGAACTGGTCGAGCGCCAGGTCACCTTCCCGCGAGTACCGCAGCAGAATATTGCGCGGGATATACGGCGACCAGTTGCCGCGCCACTTGGCGTCGTGGGTAGCCCAGTCGCCGCGCTTGGGGAAGGACCAGTGCGTGGTCATTTCGAGCTTAAAGTCTTCCGGCTCCCACTTGGTAATTCTCTTTGCCATCACCTGAAAACCTCGCTGATTATGCTATTTTCAAGGTCTGTGATACTGTATATATGCTCCATGACGTCAAAGGTCTCCTCCAGGTTATGACGCGCGCTTGCCCAGCCCTTGCCGTCGGTGAACCAGACAAAGGTGAAGCCGTCGATTGTGTCGGTCTCAAGCGCCAGCGTCTTGTAGCTGCGCGCGGTTTCATTGAGCTTGCTGCCGTTGCTGCCATAGAAGTTGGTTTCGATTCCGTAAATCATTCCCGGAGTCTTGACGACAAAGTCAAAGCGTTTTTCCATCTTGCCCCGGTTGGATATGGCGGAAAGGTCAATACCCCACATCTCCGTTATCTGATGTATATAGACCTCCTTGAAGTAGCTCTCGCCCTTGACGAAGCCGGCCTTCTTAATAAAGCTCTCGACGAGGTCTTCCATCAGATGTCCGCCGCGGTTTTTGCGCCCATTGGAGTCCAGCCCGGTTTCAACGCCGGTCGCATAGTCAAGCAGGCTGCTGACAATATGATTCTCGAGCAAGTCGAAAAGGCCCGTTCTGCGCATGAAATAGGCGTACTGCTCCGGCTCAACACCCTCGGCATTGAATTTATACAGCACGCCTCCGTTTTCATCCTGGCAGTACAGCTCGTTTGCCCGCACAGCCAGCAGCAGGGGTATGCACTTGAGCACCTCTGGATATTTATCTATCAGCGCGTCGAAATCGTTCTCTATGTTTTTGGAGCCGATAAGGGAGTTGAGAATGTTCAGCTCTATCTTGACGTTGTCAACATTGCGATAGACCTTCTCAAAGTCAATATAGTATCCGTAATCGGCTATGCTGTCGCGGAAGCCGGATATCCACTTGTTGAAGTCACGCTTCATAATATCACTCATCGCCTTCATTGGGAGGAACCGGGAGTCCCAGCTTCGTCAACGGGATATATTCAAAGTAATAATGGCAGTTCATACTGATGATGTAGTCCAAAACGTCCTTATATTTCGGGTTTCTAAACCAATCCGAAAGAAGATATATGTATTCCACATCCACGTTGACCTGGGACATCAGCTTTTGATATTGCTTGCGCTTAAAGTCGCAGGTTTGCAGCTTCTCGTCGACCGACCCATTCACCTGCTGGTATTTACATTCAATAATGAAAAGGGTATTGTTGATGATAACATAGATGCTGTCGTCAGGCAGCAGCTTTTTGGAGATAATCTTATCCCACTCAACGCCGATCTCACTCAGATAGCTGTAAAAGCCGTGCTTTTTAAAAATACGCGCCACTTTCTCACCATTGTAAAAAACCACGCCGTCGCTCACACGATAGCCGGGCTGACCGTTTAAAAAAGTTGCCAAATCGGTTTTGCCCTCAAAAATCAACCCGGTTTTGGTGTTTCCTCCGCCTTTTCCGTTTTTAATCATGAATTATCCCACCTATTATGAAGCATCAATTGCTGATAAGCAGCTCGTTTATCTTTCCTCGCGCCGAACTATTTGAATTTATCATACGCGTCGCCGCAACACGGCAGATACTATACAGCGAATAAAGTCTGTCAAAAAAATCGTCGCCTGTGTTTGCGTTTGTCGGGTCTGAATTGCTCACCACAATCTGAGCGCCCCTCACGTTCATTTCGTTTACGAAGCGGGCTAGCCTTATCTGCTCATTGTCTCCGAACTCGGTCTCGGTGTAGGAGGTGAAGTTCGCCGTGTCCGTCAGGGGGCGGTAGGGCGGGTCGAAGTAGACGAAGGTGCGCGAGTCGATGAAGGAGGCGGACTGGGCGAAGTCGGCTCGGACAATCTCCACGTTTTGCAGCTTTTCCGAAACGGCGCGGAGATTGGCCTCGTCGCAGATGAGCGGGTTCTTATACGAGCCTATCGGGACGTTGAACTGCCCCTTGCGGTTGACTCGGTAGAGCCCGTTGAAGCAGGTGCGGTTGAGGAAAATCATCAGCGCGGCCTTCTCGACGTCCACAGCGTCGCCGAGGGCGATCAAGTTGAAGCGCGATCTGTTAGTTATGTAAACCTCCCGGCGCGCGTCTGCGTCCAGCGGCAGATACCCGGCCTCCAGCTTCGCAAGCCGCTCTATGAGCTCACCGGGCTTATCCCGAACGGCTTTGTAGGCGTTTATGAGCTCGGCGTTGACGTCGCTGATGTAGACGGCCTCCAGTTCGTACCTCGACAGGATGTCAAAGAGCACCGCCCCGCCGCCTACAAAGGGCTCGGCGTATTTGGTGATTTTCCTGCCGTCGAAGGGGTAATACTTCCCGATTTCCGCGAGAAGCTGTCCCTTGCCGCCGGCCCATTTGAGGAAGGGCCGCGGCTTGGCCCCGTCCAGCCCGGCCGCGTGAGAGCTTCGCGCGTCTACAGGCTTTTGCGCGTCCTCGGGTATCACCCACGAGTTGCCGATTATGGCGGCGCCCGGCACACGCCCCTCGGCGCAGAGCACCGCCACGCGCCGCTGTGTGATCCCCCACTTCTCCGCCGCCGTTTTCGCAGACATAAGCTCCATCTCGGCACCTCCAATACTGACACGATTATATTCTATATCGCGAATAATAGCAATACCAATTTCATGTCGCGGACAACTATGCTCTTGCTTTTGATTTGCATATTCCTCCCCTCTCGCGGTTACAATAGCCGCGGAGGTGGCGTGATGTCAAAGCGCAAGAGAAAGCGCATGGACGCGCTCTCGCTCGACCGCGAGCAGCGGCTCTGCCCCGAGTACGACTCAACGGGCATCCGGAAAAGCGAAACCGCCGCGCCCGGAGATATGGGCATGCGGGTAGTCGACGACTGCGCCGAGGAGCACCAGATGTGAGGCGGGGGCTTCCCCCGCCTTCTGTCATAAACTTAACGCATTTCCCCGCTTTACAACAATTTATTTATATGTTAAGCTCTTTTATAGAACTTACGCGGAGGAATTGCTTTGGAAACCCATACCCAAGAGAACAAGATGGGCACCATGCCGGTCAACAGGCTGCTCATCTCCATGGCCGTACCCATTATGATATCCATGCTTGTCCAGGCGCTTTACAACGTCGTGGACAGTATTTTTGTCTCCCGCATCGACGAGTTCGCGCTCACGGCGGTCGGCCTCGCCTTCCCGCTGCAGAACCTGCTCATAGCCTTCGCCGTGGGCTTCGGTGTGGGCCTCAACGCCCTCATCTCCCGCGCCCTGGGCGAGCGCGACCCGCAGCGCGCCAACCGCATAGCCTCAACCGGCTTCGCGCTGGAGATGTTCAGCTATCTCATCTTCCTCATTATCGGCCTCTTCTTCGCCGAGCCCTTCGCCGCCGCGCAGATAGACGACGGCATCCCCGCCGAGGACGCGGCTGTCATCGTCGGCTACACGGTCGAGTACCTGCGCATAGTGCTGATATGTTCTTTTGGCGTATTCCTCGAAATTGGCTTTGAGCGGCTGCTTCAGTCCACGGGCAAAACCACCTGGAGCATGGTGACGCAGCTGATAGGCGCGGTCTTCAACATCATCTTCGACCCCATCCTCATCTTCGGCTGGCTGGGCTTCCCCGCCATGGGCATCGCCGGCGCCGCCGTCGCCACAGTGGCCGGGCAGATACTGGCCGCGCTCTGCGCCTTCTTCATCAACCGCCGCGTCAACCACGAGCTGCACCTGTCCTTCATAAAGTACCCGCCCAGCCTGCGCGCGGCGCTGGACATAGCGAGGATAAGCATACCGAGCATAGTCATGAGCAGCATCTCCTCGGTAATGACCTTCTTCATGAACCGCATCCTCATGGGCTTCACCAGCACCGCCGCCGCGGTCTTCGGCGTGTACTTCAAGCTGCAGAGCTTCGTCTTCATGCCCGTCTTCGGCCTCAACAACGGCATGGTGCCCATCATCGGCTATAACTACGGCGCGCGCAAGCCGGAGCGCATACACAAGACGATAAAGCTCTCCATGGCCTACGCCACCGGCATCATGGTGCTGGGCTTCGCCGCCTTCCAGCTGCTTCCCAACATGCTGCTCGGCTTCTTTGACGCCAGCGAGGCTATGCTCGCTATCGGCCGTCCCGCGCTGCGCATCATCTCCGTCAGCTTCCTGCTCGCGGGCGTGAGCATTATCTGCTCGAGCGCCTGCCAGGCCTTCGGCTTCGGCATGTACAGCCTCTACATAAGCGTCGCCCGCCAGCTGGTCGTGCTCGTGCCCGTCGCCTGGCTCCTGAGCCTGAGCGGCAGCGTGGACAGCGTCTGGTGGAGCTTCCCCATCGCCGAGCTCGTCAGCCTCGGCGGCGGCCTGCTCATGCTGCGCCACGTGCTGAAAAAGACCGGCATGAAATAAGCCGTAAAGCAGGCAATCCCCCGGGAAATGTCCCGGGGGATTTGCTTTCCGCTTTGAGCGCCCGCTCACCTCGCGTCGCGGCTGGCGGCCTCGATGCCCTCCAGGCCCACGTACTCGTCGTAGCTGCACCGGCGGTCGGTAATGGAGCCGTCGGCATTTATCTCGATGATGCGGTTGGCCACCGTCTGCGTGAGCTGGTGGTCGTGGCAGGAGAAGATGACGTTGAAGTCAAAGGCGGCGAGGCCGTTATTGAGCGCGGCGATGCTCTCGAGGTCGAGGTGGTTCGTCGGCTGGTCGAGCAGCAGCACGCTCGCGCCGGAGAGCATCAGCTTGCTGAGCATGCACCGGACGCGCTCGCCGCCGGAGAGGACGTTCACCGGCTTATACACCTCGTCGCCGGAGAAGAGCATCCGGCCCAAAAACTGCCGGAGGTAGCTCTCGCGCTTGTCCTCGGAGAACTGACGCATCCAGTCCATAATGGAGAGCACGCAGCCCTCGAAGTAGGCGCTGTTGTCGCGCGGCATATAGCTCTGCGTGGTGGAGACGCCCCACTTTATCGTGCCAGAGTCCGGCTCCTCCTCGCCCATGAGCAGCTTGAACAGCAGCGTCACCGCCCGCTCGTCGCGGCCAATGAGCGCAATCTTGTCCTCTTTTCCCATGATGAAGCTGACGTTCTTCAAAACCGGCACGCCGTCCACGCTCTTGCAGAGGTCGGTGACGAAGAGGCGGTCCTTGCCCGGCTCGCGCGCGGCCTTGAAGCCCACCCAGGGGTAGCGGCGCGAGGAGGCAGGGATCTCCTCAATAGTCAGCTTGTCGAGCAGCTTGCGCCGGCTCGTCGCCTGGCGGGACTTGGAGCGGTTGGCGGCGAAGCGGCGTATGAAGCTCTCGAGCTCGGCTATCTTCTGCGCGGCCTTCTTGTTCTGGTCCTTGATAAGCTTCTGCATAAGCTGGCTGGACTCGTACCAGAAGTCGTAGTTGCCCACGTACATCTTTATCTTGCCGTAGTCTATGTCTACGATGTGGGTGCAGACATTGTTGAGGAAGTAGCGGTCGTGGCTGACGACGAGCACGGTGCCCTCGTAGTCCATGAGGAAGTCCTCCAGCCAGACCACGCTCTGAAGGTCAAGGTTGTTGGTCGGCTCGTCGAGAAGCACGATGTCCGGCTTGCCGAAGAGGGCCTGGGCGAGCAGCACCTTGACCTTGAGCCTGCCGTCGAGCTCGGCCATGGGCGTGTAGTGGAACTGTGTGTCCACGCCGAGGCCGTTGAGTATCTTTCCCGCGTCGCTCTCGGCCTCCCAGCCGCCCAGCTCGGCGTACTCCTCCTCCAGCTCGCTGGCGCGCAGGCCGTCGGCGTCGCTGAAGTCGGGCTTCTCATAGATGGCGTCCTTCTCTTTCCCAATGTCGTAGAGGCACTTGTTGCCCATTATGACGGTGTCCATCACCGTATACTCGTCGTACATGCCCTGGTTCTGCTTGAGCACGCTCATGCGCGCCTTGGGGTCTATGTACACCCCGCCCGCCGTCGGCTCCACCTCTCCGGAGAGCACGCGCAGGAAGGTGGACTTGCCCGCCCCGTTGGCGCCGATGATGCCATAGCAGTTGCCGCCGTTGAAGCTGAGGTCCGCGTGCTGGAAAAGCACCTGCCCGCCGAACTGGACGGAGAGGTTCTCGACTGTAATCATGGCCATTGGTTGAATCTCCCTTTTGAAATATAAAATGCTTTGTGATATCATGTGCCCTGAAGGCCGTTTTCCGGCTTTTAACCGGGCCCGGCCCCTCCCGAGGCCGCTTCCCGATGGCTCAGGCCGGGTATGGCGCGCCGACGCAGTTTATTATATTATCACACCCCGCGCGGCAGCGCAAGTGCGGTTGACACCCGTGTTATACTGGAACAAACCGCGCGCTCGGTCGTCTTAATCCGGTCAGGGGGTGGAACAATGCTGTCCGCAGCTTCTTCGGGCGCCTCGCTCGGCCTCATCGGCGCGCTCTTTCTGCTGCTGCTCGCCGCGGCCGTCGTGCTCATTGTCATCGCGCTTATCGTCATCCGGCGCAGCGGCAGGAAAATCCGCGACGCCCGGGAACATGATAAATGGAGGGAACAACGATGAAAAAACGCATACTCGCCCTGCTGCTCACGGCGGCGCTGCTCTTGACGCCCGCGCTGGCCTATGGCGGCGGCGCGGTCTATTCGCACTCCACGGAGCTCGCCGATGGCTTCAGCTACAGCAACGCCGTCAGCTATGACGGCGAGGACCGCTATGAGACCTATGTGCTCGAAAACCGGCCCGGCAGCGCGGTATACCCCGTATACATGGCCTGCGACACCATCTACGGCGGCTTTGACCTCAACGAGATGCTCGCCTACGCCGAAAGCCGCGGCCTCAACGTCGTCGCCGCCGTCAACGCCGACTTCGGCGAGTACACCGGCGTGCCCACCGGCATGGTGGTGGAAAACGGCGTCTACAAGTCCTCTCCCGAGGGCAACAACGCGGTGGGCTTCGACAGCGGACGCGCGTATATAAGCGCCAAGCCCGAGGTCACGCTCGAATTTGAAAACGAGGACGGCTTCAGCTACAGCACCGCGCACCTCAACAAGTCGCGCACCGGCTACGGCGCCTATGTCTTCAGCGAGTACTTCTCCACCGTCTCCACGCGCACGTCGGGCGGCGGCTGGTTCGTGCGCTTTGAGGTCGCGCGCGGCGAGGATCTGGCCCTAGGCGGCGAGGTAGAGCTCACCGTCACCGGGATAAGCTCAGACGGCGGGGCCGTGCCCATCGGCGAGGACAACCTCGTGCTCACGGCCAGCGACAGCGCCGACCTCGGCTGGCTGCGCGACGCCTTCGCTGTCGGCGACCGCGTGACGCTCACCGTCAGCTGCCCGGACGAGGAGCTCGCGGCCTGCGATTACGTCAGCGGCGGCGGCGACCTGCTCGCCGTGGGCGGCCGCCTCACGGACAGCGAAAAGTGGAACAGCTCCATCACCGGCACGCACCCGCGCACCGCGCTGGGCGTCAAGCGCGACGGCAGCGTCGTCTACTACGTGCTCGACGGGCGCGGCGCGCACAGCGCCGGCGCGACGCTCGAGGAGCTGGCCGCCGACATGCTGGAGCTCGGCTGCGTGGACATAATCAACCTCGACGGCGGCGGCTCGAGCGTGATGGCCCTGCGCCTTCCCGGCAGCGACGGCCTCGCCGTGGTCAACGAGCCCTCGGACGGCAAGCTGCGCGACGTCGCCTCCTATATCCTCTTTGTCACCGACGCCGCGGGCGGCGGGGCGCAGAGAGTTTACCTCGACCAGGCGGGCGCCTACGTGCTTGCCGGCAGCAGCATTGAGCTCGGCTTCTCCGCCCAGGACCGCGGCCTGCGCGCCGCGGAGCTCCCCGGCGCGGTCAGCGCGAGCGCTCAGCGCGGCAGCGTAAGCGGCAATGTCTACACCGCGCCGGAGAGCGCCTGTACGGACACGGTCAGCTTCAGCTCCGGCGGCCTGCGCGGCAGCGGCGAGCTATACATTATAGATAGGGCCGACAGCCTCAGCGTCACCGACGCGGCCACCGGCGAAGAGATAGAGCGGCTGCTGCTCGACGCGGGCGAGAGCGTACAGCTCGAGATTGGCCTCAGCCGCTATATGCGCGAGGTGCTCTGCGACCTCGGCGAGGTCAGCTTCAGCCTCGGCGGGGATGTGGGCGCGGTCGACGCAAACGGCCTCTTCACCGCCGCGCTCGCCCCCGCCTCCGGCGAGCTGAAGATAGAGTGCGCCGGCCTCGAGCGCGTGATACCCGTGCAGGTGGCCTTCGAGTTTTCCGACATGCGGGGCCACTGGGCCTCCGGCAACGTCAAGCGGCTCTATGAGCAGGGCGTCGTCACCGGCGTGAGCGCGGCCGAGTTCGGGCCCAACCTCTCCATGAAGCGCTGCGACTTCGTGCTCATGCTCTATCGCGCCGCCGGCGAGCCCGCCGTGGACGCGGCGGGCAGCGCCTTCGGCGACGTGCCGGCGGACAGCTACTTCGCCTCCGCCGTCGCCTGGGCGGCGGCCAACGGGATAACCCAGGGCAAGAGCGAGGGCGTCTTCGCGCCCTATGACACACTCAGCCGCGAGGAGGGCTTCACCTTCCTCTACCGCGCGCTTAACGCGCTCGACGTCGACCACGTCGACGCCGACCCCGCGCTGCTCGCCTCCTTCCCCGACGGCTCCGCCGTCTCCGACTGGGCGAGAGTGCCCACGGCCACGCTCGTCGGCATGGGCGTGGTCAGCGGCGGCGACAGCGGCCTCAGCCCCCACGGCAGCCTCTCCCGCGCGGAGATGGCCAAGCTGCTCGACACGGCAATCAACGGCTGAAACAGCAATCCCCCTTCCGGCAGGAAGGGGGATTGTTTGGTTTAATAAGGCTATGCCTTCTTCAGCAAAGGCTCTTGCTCTTATTGCTGAGCGGAGGGCTTTTTGCGGCGCAGGAAGCCGAGCTTGGTCTCGCTTATTATCACCGCGCAGAAGATGAGCGCGAAGCCGCAGAGCTCGCGCAGCGTCAGCCGCTCGTGGTAGAAGACGACCGAGATGAGCGCGCCGAAGACGCTCTCGAGCGTCAGCAGTATCGAGGAGGTCTGCGGCGAGGTGTACTTCTGCCCCGTGGTCTGCAGCAGGTAGCAGACGCCGGTGCACATGACGCAGAGGTAGGCTATCGAGAGCCAGCTGCCCGCCGGTATCTCCTCGGGAAAGGGCGCGGAGAGCGGCGCGGTTATCCAGCAGAGCAGCGCCGCAACGGCGAATTGCAGCACGTTCAGCACGGACACGGGATAGCGCTCCACGCCGCGCGAGGTGAAGATGATGTGCAGGGCGTAGAAGAGCCCGCAGCACATGGTGAGCCCCTCGCCGAGGCCGACGGAGAAGTCCCCGTTGAGGGAGACGAGCGCCATGCCGCATATACAGACCAGCGCCGCCAGCAGGTTGTACCTGTCCGGCGCGCGGCGGGTGAAGGCCCAGTGGAGGAAGGGCACCAGCACGCAGTAGGTGGCGGTGAGGAAGGCGTTCTTGCCCGGCGTGGTGTACTCGAGGCCGAAGGTCTGCAAGGTATACGCGAGGTAGAGCGCGAGGCCCATCAGCGCGCCGGTCTTCAGGCAGCCGGCGTCGAGCGCCCTGAGCTTCGGCAGTATGGGCAGGGCCATGAGCAGCGCGGCGCCGGTGAAGCGTATCGCCAGCACCCAGAGGGTGGGCACGGTGTCAAGCGTGGTCTTGAGCACGACGAAGCTCGAGCCCCAGAGCAGCGTCGCGCCCAGCAGGCAGAGCCTGCCGATGACAGCCATTTTCCCGGTATTCATCAGTCCAGCTTCTTCATGTGCGCGGAGGCCGCGCGCAGCATCAGCCGCTTGGTGCCGGCCTCGTCGAAGTCTATCTCAATGAGCGCGTCGCCGCCCATGGGCGTGAGCTTGGTGATGACGCCGGTCTTGAAGGCCGTGTGGCTGACGCGGTCGCCGACGGCGAACTTGACGGCGGCGGCCTGCGGGCGGCTGGGCGGCGCGGCGGCGTGCTTGCGCGGCTCGGGCGGCAGGCGGCGGCGGGCGTGGGGCTCGTGCTGCTTTTCGGCTATGAAGCCGCTGCGCTCCATGTCATCGGCGGGTATCTCCTCGGTGAAGCGGCTGGGCAGGTTCATGGTGGTGCGGCCGAAAATCATGCGCTGGCGCGCGCAGGTGAGGCAGAGCTCGCGCCGCGCGCGGGTGAGCGCGACATAGCAGAGGCGGCGCTCCTCCTCCATCTCGGCGTCGTCGCCGATGCAGCGCGCGCCGGGGAAGAGCCCCTCCTCCATGCCGACGACGAAGACCAGCGGGAACTCGAGGCCCTTGGCGCTGTGCATGGTCATGAGCACGGCGCAATCGGCGTCGGCGCTGTAGCTGTCGAGGTCGGTGTATAGCGCGACCTCGTCGAGGAAGCCGGCGAGGGAACTGTCCCCCGTCTCATTGATGTAGCCGAGGATGTTGGTCTTGAGCTCGGCGATGTTCTCCAGCCGGGCGAGGTTCTCGTCGCCGCCCTTGTCGCGCAGGGCCTTTTCATAGCCCGTGCTCTCCAGCACCAGGTCATAGAGCTGGTCGACGGGCAGCTCCGCCGCCTGCTCGCGCAGATAGGCCATCATGTCGGCGAACTGTATGAGCCTGGGCGCGGCGCGCTTGAGCTCCTCATATTGGTTGGCGTGGGAGACTATCTCGCTGAGGCTGCAGCCCTCCCCGGCGGCGAGGCGTCGGGCGGTCTCCACCGTGTGCGCGCCGATGCCGCGCTGGGGCGTGTTGATTATCCTCGCGAGGCGCAGGTCGTCCGCCGGGGACTGAATCACACAGAGGTAGGCGAGCATGTCCTTTATCTCCGCGCGGTCGAAGAAGCGCATACCGCCGACGACGCGGTAGGGTATGCCGTTGCGCTTGAAGGCGAACTCGAGGCGGTTGGACTGGGCGTTCATGCGGTAGAGCACGGCGCAGTCGCGGAAATTCCCGCCCGCGCCGCGGTGGGCGAGGATGCGCGCGGCGACGAACTGGGCCTCGTCGTCCTCGTTCTGCGCGGTATAGAGCGTGAGCTTGTCGCCCATGCCGGCGTCCGTCCAGAGGGTCTTGCCCTTGCGCTCGGTGTTGTTGGCGATCACGGCGTTGGCGGCGCTGAGGATGTGGCCGGTGGAGCGGTAATTCTGCTCCAGGCGGATGGTGCGGCAGCCCCTGTACTGCTTTTCAAAGCTGAGTATGTTCTCTATCGTGGCGCCGCGGAATTTGTAGATGCTCTGGTCGTCGTCGCCGACGACGCATATATTGCCGTGCCCGCCGGCGAGCAGGCGCGCGAGCTCGTACTGCAGGTTGTTGGTGTCCTGGTACTCGTCCATGAGCACGTACTTGAACTGCCTCTGGTAGTGCCCGAGCACATCGGGCTGCTCCCTGAAGAGGCGCACGGTGTTGTAGAGCAGGTCGTCGAAGTCCATGGCCCCGGCGGCGAAGAGGCGCGCTGCGTAGAGCTTGTATATCTCGCAGAGCTTGCGCTGCCTGGGGTCGGCGCTCTGGCCGTAGCGGGCCTCGTAGAGCTCGGGCGAGAGCAGCTCGTCGCGGGCCTTGTCCAGCGCGGAGAGCATGCTGCGCGGCGGATATACCTTGTCGTCGAGGTCGAGCTCCTTGAGCACGGACTTCATCACCGAGAGCTGGTCGGCGCTGTCGTAGATGGTGAAGCCCCTGGGGTAGCCGAGCCTGTCGGCGTCGCGGCGCAGTATGCGCACGCAGGCGCTGTGGAAGGTGCGGGCCCAGATATCCTCCGCGGCCGGCCCCAGCATGTTGGCGAGGCGGGTCTTGAGCTCGTCGGCGGCCTTGTTGGTGAAGGTGATTGCGATAACGCGCCAGGGCTCCACCGGGTCGAGCGCGGCCAGGCGCTCCGCCTCGGGCGATGGGCCGGCCTCCAACACGGCCAAATCCGCCTCTGTGGCGTTCGCGGGCACCTCGTCGCTGTCGGACGCGCGGCCGTATTTGAGCAGGTTGGCGACGCGGTTTATCAGCACCGTCGTCTTGCCGCTGCCGGCTCCGGCAAGGATAAGCAGAGGGCCCTCCGTCGCCATGACGGCCTCCCTCTGCATCGGGTTCAGGCGCGCAAAGTCGTGCTCGATGACACGCCTGCGCGCGGCGATATAGCGTTCCTTGAAGTCATTTTTCATAGCGACACATTTTATCATAACGGCGCGAAAAGCGCAAGGGGCCGCAGCGGAATCTTCCGCCGCGGCCCGCGTTTTTTCCGTTCAGAGCAGCAGCCAAATCATCAGCGGCATGGTCACCGCCGAGAACACGGTGCTGACGAAGACGCACTGGCTTGCGTAGGCCTCGTCCTTGCCGGCGCGGATGGTGAGCGCCGTGGCCACCATGGCCGTGGGGCAGGCGGCGAGTATGACCGTCACGCCCAGCAGCATCTCGTCGTGGATAAAGGGCTTGAGCACCGCCCAGGTGAGCAGCGGCGTGACGATGAGCCTCACAAAGCTGACCGCGTAGACGCGCCAGTCGCTGAGCGCCTGCTTTACGGATATGCTGCCCAGGCTCGCGCCCACCACCAGCATGCTCATGGGCACGGTGCCGCCGCCGATAATATCGAAGCACCTCACCACCACGTCGGGCAGCTCCCAGCCGGTCAGGAACCAGGCCACGGCCACAACCGTGGCTATCAGCGGCGCGCTGAGCGCGTTTTTCACGCTCATGCCCCCGGCGCTGCCGTTGAGCATGACCACGCCCAGGGTATAGACCAGGAGGTTGAAGGGCACGTTGGAGAGCGTCCCGATGAGGATGCCCTCGGCGCCGTAGACACTCTCGATAATGGGGAAGCCGACAAAGACCGTGTTCGTGAAGGCTATGGAGAAGGCCGCGATGCCGCGGTGACCGCTCTCCATGCGCAGCAGGCGCGCGGCCAGCCAGCCCAGGAGCGAGCATATGAACACCATGACGAAGAAGGCCAGCAGGTCCACGCCCACGTCGCCGAGCGAGAGCTCCATCTCCGCGCTGGTGACGGAGTCGAATATGGTGAAGACCAGCAGCACGTTTATGACCACGCTGCTGGCCGAGCGGGTGAACTCCGGCCCGGTCACTCCTATCTTGGTGCAGATAAAGCCCACTGCCATGATGAAAACCAGGATCCCCATCTGCGAGAGCACGGGAGCAATGTCCAATGTTACCACCTCATTTGATTTGGAAAAAAGTTGTCCCCGGCACGGCTGCGCGCCGGGGGCGTGAATATTATTTCTCTATATCCCCAGGATCGCCGTCGAGAGCGCGAAGTAGATAAGCAGCGAGACGGCGTCGGTTATCGTGCTTATGAGTGGGCTGGCCATCACGGCGGGGTCTATGCCTATCTTCTCGGCCAGCATGGGCAGGGTGCAGCCCACGGCCTTGGCGAAGATAACCACGAAGACTATAGTTAGGCTGACCGTGAAGGCCACCATGACAGTCACCTCGGGGTTCGCGAGCAGGAGCCGGTCGACGAGCAGCATCTTGACAAAGTTTACCGCCGCCAGCGCCGCGCCGCAGAGCACGGCCACGCGGATTTCCTTCCAGATGACGCGCAGGATGTCGGCGGGCTCCGTGTCGCCTATGGAGAGGCTTCGTATGACGGCGGTGGAGCTCTGAGAGCCCGAGTTGCCGCCCGTGCCCATGAGCATGGGTATGAAGCCGGTGAGCACGGCGAACCTGGCCAGCGCGTCCTCAAAGTGGGTTATAATCATGCTGGTGAAGGTTGCGCTCAGCATGAGGAACATCAGCCAGGGCACGCGGCGCTTGAAGAGCTCGAAGACGCCGGCGCGGGAGTAGGGCGTGTCCGAGGGCGCGATACCGGCCATGAGGTCGAAGTCCTCCGTGGCCTCCTCCTCGATGACGTCGATGACGTCGTCGACGGTGACGATGCCGACGAGGCGGTCCTCCTTGTCCACCACGGGGATGGCGAGCAGGTCGTAGTCGGAAATGCGCTCGGCGGCCTCGCTGCGGTCGTCTGTGGTGCGCACGAAGATGACGTTGGTGTCCATGATGTCGTCTATCACGGCCTCGTCGTCGCTGAGCAGCAGCTCCTTGACCGTGACAACGCCCTCCAGCTTGCGGTGGGCGTTGGTGACATAGCAGACGTAGATGGTCTCCTTGTCCTCGCCGACGCGGCGGATGCGCGCGATGCTCTCGCGCACGTTCATGTACTTCTTGAGGTCGACGAACTCGGCGGTCATGATACTGCCGGCGGAGTTCTCCGGATATTTCAGATACTGGTTTATAAGCGCCCGCGTCTCCGGCGTGGCCGTGCGCATGACGCGCTTTACTATGTTGGCGGGCAGCTCCTCCATCATGTCGACGGCGTCGTCTACGTACATCTCCTCGACGATGTCGCCAATCTCCTTATCGGTGATGAAGCTGATTATCTCCTGCTGTTCAGGGGCGTCCAGCTCGGCGAAGACCTCCGCGCCCTGGCCCTTGCTCAGCAAGCGGAAGACGGTGACCATGCTGCGCGGGTCCTCCTCGCCCAGCTCGGTGAGGAAGGAGGCTATGTCGAATTCGTTCATGTCCTCCAGCTCGTTCTGGAGCGCCTTCAGCTTGCGCCCCTCGAGCAGGCGCAGCAGCTTATCGCGCCGCTGCTCGTAGTTACGCTCTTCCAATCACGTTCACCGCCCTCCAATCGGGGCCGCCGGCCGGGCGGCCCGCCCGGTCAGCTGTGACCCTCAGCTTCCTCTAATATCAAATCCCGAGATAGTCCCTCTGCTCCTCGCTCAGCGTGTCTATCTCCACGCCGAGGCTCCTGAGCTTCCTTCTCGCCACGGCGTCGTCTATCTCGCGCGGGACGCGCAGCGGCTCGCGCTTCAGCCCGCCTTTATGTCTCGCCAGGTACTCGGCGGAGAGCGCCTGGATGGCGAAGCTCATGTCCATTATCTCCGCCGGGTGCCCGTCGCCGCAGGCGAGGTTCACGAGCCTGCCCTCGCCGAGGACGAAGAGCTCGCGGCCGTCCGGCATGACGTAGGCGGTGATGTTGTGCCGCGCCTCATACTTGCGCACGGCCATGGCGTTGAGCGCGTCCATGTCTATCTCCACATTGAAGTGGCCGGCGTTGGAGAGGATGGCCCCGTCGCGCATGAGCGGGAAGTGCTCCGCGCCTATGACGTCCCTGCAGCCGGTGACGGCGCAGAAAATCTCGCCCGCCTTCGCGGCCTCGCGCATGGGCATGACCTCGTAGCCGTCCATGACGGCCTCTATCGCGCGCACGGGGTCGGTCTCGGTGACAATGACCTTGGCCCCGAGGCCGGCGGCGCGCATGGCGACGCCCTTGCCGCACCAGCCGTAGCCGCCCACGACGACGTACTTGCCCGCGACGACAAGGTTAGTCGTGCGCATGATGGCGTCCCAGACGCTCTGGCCCGTGCCGTAGCGGTTGTCGAAGAGGTGCTTGCAGTCGGCGTCGTTGACCTCGACCATGGTGAAGGGCAGAAGCCCCGCGTGGTAGAGCTTGCGTATCCTGTGTATGCCGCTGGTGGTCTCCTCGCAGCCGCCTATGACGTCCCCGCATAGCTCCGGGAAGTCCGTGCGCATGGTTTCGAGGAGGTCGCCGCCGTCGTCGATGATGATGTTGGGCCCGTGGCGCAGCACATTCCTGATGTGGCCGAAGTACTCCGCCTCGCTCGCGCCATAGACGGCGTGGACCTCTATGCCGCCGGCGGCGAGGGCCGCGGCGACGTCGTCCTGGGTGGAGAGCGGGTTGGAGCCGGTGACGTACATCTCCGCGCCGCCCGCCGCCAGCACGCGGCAGAGGTAGG
>CALWYR010000005.1 GCA_944385805.1 uncultured Oscillospiraceae bacterium | reverse complement strand
GCTCGTCTCCGCGCTCTTCTGGGATCCCGTCTGGGCCGCGGTCTTCGCCGGGCTCGCCATAATACTGCTGCTGGTGAGCAACTTCTGGTTCCGCGAGCGGGTCACGAGCCCCATACTCGGCCTCGGCAACACGGCGCGGCACATCGCCGACGGCAGCTACGGCAGCCTCGCCGAGCGCCTGCGCGACGACGAGATCGGCGCGCTCACCGACGCCATCAACGACATGAGCGTGAAGATTGGCAAGGCCGACCGCGTACAGAACGAGTTCATCTCCTCCGTCTCGCACGAGCTGCGCACCCCGCTCACGGCCATCACCGGCTGGAGCGAGACGCTGCTCTACGACAAGGCGCTGCAGGGCGACTCACGGCGCGGCATAGAGATAATCGCGCGCGAGGCCGGCCGCCTCACCGGCATGGTCGAGGAGCTCCTGGAGTTCACGCGCATGCGCGACGGGCGCTTCACGCTTAACCTCGAGCAGGTCGACGTGACGGCGCTGATGGAGGAGGTCAGCTTTACCTACAGCGAGCTGCTGCGCCACGACGGCATGGAGCTGCGCTACAAGCCGCCGGAGGGCGAGCTCCCCTTCGTCACCGGCGACCCGCGCCGTCTGAAGCAGGTCGTGCTCAATATCCTCGACAACGCCGCCAAATACGGCCGCGGCGGCAAGAGCATCGAGGTCGCCGTCGCCCAGCAGGGCGAGTACGTGAAAATCACCGTGCGCGACCACGGCCCGGGCTTCTCCGCCGAGGATATGCCCCATGTCAAGGAGCGCTTCTACAAGGGGCGCGGCAAGGAGCGCGGCAGCGGCATCGGCCTCGCCGTCTGCGACGAGATAGTCGCGCGCCACTCCGGCAAGCTGCTGGTGGACAACGCCCCCGCGGGCGGCGCGCTCGTCACCGTGCTGCTGCCGGTGGAGACCCAATGAGTTATCTGCAAAGCAAAGGAAGGACCCATGTCTACGAAGAAAAACGAGCAGGTCTGCTTCCGCACCATGATAGGCGGCCAGGCGCTGATGGAGGGCATCCTCATGCGCGGGCCGGAGAAGCAGGCAATCGTCTGCCGGACGGAAAACGGCATTGTTGAGAAGGTCGAGCCGCTAAACCTCGTCAAGGACAGGCACCCAATACTGGGCTGGCCCCTTGTGCGCGGCGTGGTCACGCTGGTGGACTCGCTGGCCAAGGGCATGAAGGCGCTCACCTATTCGGCGAGCCTGCTGCCCGAGGACCAGCAGGAGGAGCCTACCAAGTTCGACCTCTGGCTGGAAAAGCATCTCGGCAGCGAGAAGGCGGAGAAGATAGCCATCAGCGTCGCCGCCGTGCTGGGCGTGGCCCTGGCGCTGACGCTCTTCATCTTCCTGCCCACCATACTCGCCGGGCTCATCCCCGGCCTTGAAGGACGCTACACCCTGCGCAGCCTCATAGAGGGCGTCATCAAGATAGTCATCTTCCTCCTCTACCTCTGGCTCTGCACGCGGGTAAAGGAGGTAAAGCGGCTCTTCGCCTACCACGGCGCGGAGCACAAGACCATCTTCTGCTACGAGAAGGGCCTGCCGCTGACGGTTGAGAACGTGAGGCCCCAGAGCCGCTTCCACCCCCGCTGCGGCACCAGCTTCCTGCTGGTGGTCATCATCCTCGGCCTGCTGGCCGGGCTGCTGATACAGGTGGACAACATCCTGCTGCGTATCTGCCTGCGCCTGCTGCTGCTGCCGGTGATAATCGCCCTCGCCTATGAGCTCAACCGCTGGGCGGGCCGTCACGACACGAACATCGTCTCGCGCATAGTCACCTGGCCCGGCAAGCAGCTCCAGCACCTCACCACCAGCGAACCCGACGACGGCATGATTGAGTGCGCCATCCGCGCCATGGAGCTCGTAATACCGGAGGAAAAGGGCAAGGACGCCTGGTAAAACCCGCGTCCCCTCTGAGATCCGGCCGCTAATCACCGACCAATAAACTGAGACACGGCTTTTCGGGGGGATTGTTGTGCCGCGCAGATACAGTGAACTCTATATCTCCATGCGCAGCGCCCTGCGCGCGGCCGGCGTGGAGGCCGCCGACGTGGAGGCGCGGCTGATAGCCGCCACCGCCTCCGGCAAGACCACGGCGCAGCTCCTGCGCGACATGACGCTCTACGACACCGACGAGGTGGAAAAGCGCGCAGCGGACATGCTGCGCCGCCGCCTGGCGGGCGAGCCCGTGGCCTATATCACGGGCGTGTGGGAGTTCCGCGGCCTGCCGATGGAGGTAAACCCAGAGGTGCTCATACCGCGCGCGGACACCGAGGTGCTGGCCGACGAGGCCATCGCCTTCCTGGAGGGCGACCGGCGCGACGGGCGCGTGCTCGACCTCTGCTGCGGCTCGGGCTGCATCGGCCTCGCCATAGCCGACGCGCTGCCCCGCGCGCGCGTGACGCTCGCCGACATCAGCGCCGAGGCCATAGAGGTCAGCCGCCGCAACGCCGCGCGCAACGGCCTCGCCGAGCGCGTGGGCTATGTGCTCTGCGACGCCATGGCCCCGCCGCCGGTGTCGCTCGGCTCCTTCGACCTCATTGTCTCCAACCCTCCCTACATAGCGAGCTTCGACATCCTCACGCTGGACGCCTCCGTGCGCGACTACGAGCCCATCTGGGCGCTCGACGGCGGCGAGGACGGGCTCGACTTCTACCGCGCCATAGTCAAGGGCTGGACCGCCTCCCTGCGCCGCGGCGGCGCGCTGATGTTCGAGGTCGGCGAGGAACAGGCCGCCGAGGTCATGGCGCTCATGTCCGAAGCCGGGCTGCGCGGTGCCGCAAGCGTAAAGGACACCCGCGGCACCGAGCGCGTGGTGAAGGCTTTCAAATAAGGAGTTTTATGCGCAAGATTACGCTGTACATATCCATGAGCCTGGACGGCTATGCCGCCGACCGCCTCGGCGGCGTGGACTGGCTCTATGGCAGCGAGCCCGACTGCGCCTCATGGAGGCGCGCGAGTACGGCGGCATTGTTGAGCTTATTTATGTAAACAAATAACCACTATTCAATATAACGAGGTGTAAAGCTTATGGCTGAGAAAAAGAAGGCGGCGGCTGCCGCTCCCGCCGCCGCGGCGGCTTCCGACAAGCGCAAGGCGCTGGAGACCGCGATAGCGCAGATAGAGAGGAACTTCGGCAAGGGCGCGATTATGCGCCTGGGCGACGACATCCCCGTCAACGTGGAGGCCATCTCCACCGGCTCGCTCTCGCTCGACCTCGCGCTCGGCATCGGCGGCGTGCCCCGCGGCCGCATCGTGGAGATATACGGCCCCGAGAGCTGCGGCAAGACCACCCTCGCGCTGCACATCGTGGCCAGCGCGCAGAAGAACGGCGGCGAGGCCGCGTATATCGACGTTGAGCACGCGCTCGAGCCCGCCTACGCGAGGGCGCTCGGCGTCAACATAGACGAGCTGCTTATCTCCCAGCCGGACACCGGCGAGCAGGCGCTGGAGATAACCGAGCAGCTGGTGCGCTCAGGCGCGCTGGACGTGGTCGTTATCGACTCCGTCGCGGCCCTGCTGCCCCGCAGCGAGCTGGAGGGCGAGATGGGCGAGAGCAGCGTCGGCGTGGTCGCGCGCCTCATGAGCCAGGCGCTCAGGAAGCTCGCCGGCGTGGTGAGCAAGACCGGCTGCATCGTTATCTTCATCAACCAGCTGCGCGAGAAGATAGGCGTCATGTACGGCAACCCCGAGACCACCCCCGGCGGCCGCGCGCTCAAGTACTTCTCCAGCGTGCGCATAGACATGCGCCGCATAGAGACGCTCAAGAACGGCAGCGAGATGATAGGCAACCGCACCCGCGCCAAGATAGTCAAGAACAAGGTCGCTCCCCCCTTCCGCGAGGCGGAGTTCGACATACTCTACGGCCAGGGCATCAGCAAGGTGGGCGAGATAATCGACCTCGCCGCCAAGCTCGGCCTCATCGACAAGGCCGGCGCCTGGTTCACGGTTGGCGACGCGCGCCTTCAGGGCCGCGACAACGTCAAGAACTACCTTCTCGAAAACCCCGAGGTCTGCGACAGGCTCGAGCAGCAGATACGCGAGAACGCGCACAAGCTCATGAGCCCGCAGGCGCGCAGGGCCGCCATTGCCTCCGGCCGCGCCGTCGACGTCAGCGCCGACGACTTCGACGAGGGCGACTGATGGCGAAAAAGCCGCCGCAGGGCCGCCCCGCCCCTCTGGATACGCCCGAGGCCGTGCGCAAAAAGGCCCTCAGCCTCCTCGAGCGCCGCGACTACGGCTCCGCCGAGCTCGCGGCCAAGCTCGTTGAAAAGGGCGCCTCCGAGGCCGAGGCCGAGAGCGCCGCGGCGCGCATGGCCGAGCTGGGCTTTGTCAACGACGCCAACTACGCCGCCATGGTCGTGCGGCACTACGCCGCCAGGGGCTTCGGCCCGGCGCGGATACGCGAGGAGCTGCGCCGCCGCAGGCTCGACCGCTCCCTCTGGGACGAGGCCCTCGCGCAGCTGCCGGAGGGCTCCGACGCCGCCTGCGCCCTCTTCCGCGCCAAGCTGCGCGGCGGCGCGGACAAGGACGCCGTGAGGAAGGCCTCCGCCGCGCTCATTCGCCGCGGCTTCAGCTGGGAGGACGTCAGGGAGGCGGCGGAGCGCTGCCTCGCTGAAATGGAAGAAACGGAGATTACTGAATGAAGGTCGGAATGATTTCCCTCGGCTGCCCCAAAAACCAGGTTTCCGCCGAGCAGATGCTCTACCTCCTGCGCGAGGCCGGGCATGAGATAGAGACTGACCCCGCCGAGGCGGAGGCCATAGTCATCAATACCTGCGCGTTCATCGAGGACGCCAAGCAGGAGGCCATCAACACCATCCTCGAGATCGCGGAGTTCAAGCGCGAGGGCGCGCTCAGGCTGCTCATCGTCACCGGCTGCCTCTCCCAGCTCTTCGGCGAGCAGATACTCAGCGAGCTGCCCGAGGTGGACGCCGTGGTGGGCGTGGGCTCCTGCGAGGAGATTGCCGACATACTTGACCGCGCGCAGAAGGGCGAAAAGCCCGTCGTGATAGGCGACAACTCCGCGCCCGTCAGCGAGTGCCCGCGCATGATAAGCACCGGCCCGGCCTGGGCCTACCTGCTGATAGCCGAGGGCTGCGACAACCGCTGCTCCTACTGCGTCATACCCAGGATACGCGGCCGCTTCCGCTCCCGCGCTCCGGAGAAGATACTCGAAGAGGCCGGGAAGCTGGCCTCCTACGGCTACCGCGAGATTATCCTCGTCGCCCAGGACCTGACGCGCTACGGGAAAGACATCCCCGGCTGGGATCTCGCGCGGCTTCTGCGCGAGCTGTGTAAGATAGAGGGCGTCGACTGGATACGCCTGCACTACCTCTATCCGCACGAGCTCACAGACGAGCTCATCGAGGTCATCGCGGACGAGCCCAAGGTAGTAAAATACCTCGACATCCCGATACAGCACATCAACGACCGCATTTTAAAGCTCATGAACCGGCGCGACACAGGCGATGAAATCCGCGCCCTTTTCAGGAAGCTGCGCGGGCGCATCCCCGGCCTCGTGCTGCGCACAAGCCTCATCTCCGGCCTGCCCGGCGAGGGCGAGGCGGAGTTCGAGGAGCTCTGCGAATTCCTGCGCGAGGCGAAAATAGAACGCGCCGGCGTCTTCCCCTTCTCCCCCGAGGAGGGCACGCCCGCCGCCGCCATGGAGCACGCCGACGCGCAGACCGCCCGAGCGCGCGCGGAAAAGATTCAGGAGCTCCAGGCCGGCGTCATGGACGAGTGGGAGGCCTCTCTCGCCGGCAAGACCGTCTCCGCCATCTGTGACGGCTACTCCGCCGAGACCGGCGAGGCCCTGGGCCGCGCCTACTTCGACTCCCCCGGCATCGACGGCGCCGTCGTCTTCGAGGGGGAGGTCTCCCCCGGCGACATCGTTGAGGTCGAAATAATCTCCGCCGAGGACGGCGTTCTGAAAGGTAAGGTAATATGAAGCTGACTACCGCCAGCAAAATAACCGTCGCGCGGGTCTTGCTCATCCCCGTGGTGCTCGTGCTCATGTACTGGGACTTCCCCGGGCACATGTACGCCGCCCTGGGCGTGTTCATCGTCGCCTCGCTCTCCGACTTCGTCGACGGCTACATAGCCCGGCACTACAACCAGGTGAGCAACTTCGGCAAGTTCATGGATCCCCTCGCCGACAAGCTGCTCGTCATCTCCGTCATGCTGGTCTATGTTGACTGGCACCTGATGCCCGCCTGGGTCGCAATCATCGTCGTCGCGCGCGAGCTGGCCGTCACCGGGCTGCGCCTCGTCGCCGTCGAGGGCGGCAAGGTGATAGCCGCCGCCTGGTCGGGCAAGATAAAGACCGCCTCCACCATGGTCGGCTTCTGCCTCATGATGCTGCCCGTGCCCACAGCCGTCATCACCGCCTGCTGGCTTGTGGTGCTGCTGACCACCGTCTACTCCGGCATCGAGTACTTCATAAAGAATGCCGAGGTATTCCATTGAACGGCGCTTGGGCGCTCAATTTGGAACCAAAGGTCGAAAACCGCCGCTTCACGCGGCGGTTTGTCATTTTGCGTCGAGTTATGTCGACAACTTGTTGGATATTAAGGCTAGCTTGTTATTGCAAAATTATAGCCGTTGTGCTAAATTATTTATGCACACACGGTGTTCCTGCTGAACAAAGAGAGTGCAGACCGTTAATTGCAATAATTTCGGAGGTTGAATTATGGAAAGCAAGATTCGCGTTCTGCTCGCTGAGCCAAACGAGGATTCAAGACAGCTGCTCTCTGCGCGCATATCCGCCGAGCAGGACATGGAGCTGGCCGCCGCCGCGGCCGACGGGGAGCGCGCCCTGGAGCTCATCGGCGAGCTCAAGCCCGACATCATACTGACTGAGCTCATGCTGCCCAAGCTGGACGGGCTGGGCCTGCTGCGCGGCATCCGCGCGCTCGCCTCCGGCGCCAGGGTCGTGGTCGTCTGCCCGGCGATAAGCGAGCGTGTGACCGCCGAGTGCACCGACCTGGGCGCGTCCTACGTGGTGGTCAAGCCCTTCAGCGTGGACAGCCTGCTCGACACCATGCGCGGCATATGCTCCCCCTCCCGCCAGGCCGCCGAGCGCCGCGAGACGGAGGAGCTCAACCTGGAGTCCGCCGTCACCGATATCATACACGAGATAGGCGTCCCCGCGCACATCAAGGGCTACCAGTACCTGCGCGAGGCCATCATCCTCACCGTCAACGACATGGATCTGATAAACGCCGTGACCAAGGCCCTCTACCCCGCCGTGGCCCGCAAGTTCAACACCACTCCCTCGCGCGTCGAGCGCGCGATACGCCACGCGATAGAGGTCGCCTGGGACCGCGGCGACGTTGAGACGCTGCAGAAGTTCTTCGGCTACACGGTCAGCAATATCAAGGGCAAGCCCACCAACAGCGAATTCATCGCCATGATAGCCGACTGCCTGAGCCTGCGCCGCTCGGCCAGGAAGCACGTCATGGCCTAGCGCCCCTACCGGGCGCGCGCCCGGGCCCGCCGGCAGGACGGCGGGCCCGGGCTTTTTTAAATCGCGTGCTGTCTGCCGGTGTGGTCTATGTCCCAGTCGCCGCTCAGCAGCAGCTCGCCGACGGGGACTATGGTATAGCCCTCGGCCAGCAGGGCCTCTATGATGGCTGGCAGGGCCTCCGGCGTGTGCTCGGCCGCGTTGTGGAAGAGTACGATGCTGCCCGGCTTGACCCCCTCAGTGACGCGGCGGGTTATCTCTCCGGCGTCCAGCCCCTTCCAGTCAAGGCTGTCTACGTCCCACTGCACGGCGGTGAGGCCGAGGGCGTTGACCGTGTCTATCACGTGGTCGTCATACTCGCCGTAGGGGCAGCGGAAGAGCGTGGGCCGCCGGCCCGTCAGCGCCTCTATCTTATCCGAGCAGGCGTTTATCTCGGCGGCGATACCGTCGCTCGTGAGCTTGGCGAAGTGCGCGTGGGTGTCCGAATGGTTCATGACCTCCATGCCCGCCTCGGCGAGCTCGACGACGCTCTCCGGGTACTTGTCGACCCACTCGCCGACGAGGAAGAAGGTCGCCTTGATATTGTAGCCGTTGAGTATCTCGATAAGCTGCGTGGTGTCCTCGTTGCCCCAGGCGGCGTCGAAGGAGAGCGCGACGTATCTGCCGTCCCTCTCCACACTGTAGACCGGCAGGCTGCGCTCGGTCGCCGAGGCCCCCACCACGGCCGGCGTGTTGACGGCCAGCAGCATGGCCGCCGCGGCCAGCGCCGCGGCCAACGTCCCCGCCAGCGCCCTCCTCCGGTTCAGCAGCTCCCTGACGCGCTCGATATAGTCTCGCATACACAAGCACCCCCGCAAGAGGATATGCGGCGTATCCCGCCGGTATGCCCGCGCCGGACGCGGCGCGCGCTTTATGGCTTGCACAAGCGCCCCATTTGGAGTATAATTTAATTATCCAAATGGATAAAGGAGAGAGAATAATGAAGTTTTCACCCAAGATTGAGCGCTGTGAGCTCTCGCCCATGCGCAAGTACGCGCCCTACGCGGACGCGGCAAAGGCGCGTGGGATGCGCATCTTCCCGCTCAACATCGGCCAGCCGGACATTGAGACGCCGCGGGCCTTTTTCGACGCCGTGCGCGGGTTCTCCGCGCCTGTGCTGGAGTACGCGCCCTCCGACGGCGTGAAGGAGTATCTGGACGCCGTCCGCGCCTACTATCACCGCCTCGGCCACACCGACCTCGCGAATGCCAACATCCTCGCCTCCAACGGCGGCAGCGAGGCGCTGTGGATGACCATGAGCACCATCCTCTCTGACGGCGACGAGATTATCGTCCCCGAGCCCTACTACCCCAACTACTCCACCTTCATCACCCTCGCCGGCGGCGTTGTGCGCCCCATCCCCACCACGCCCGAGAGCGGCTACCACTACGCCGACCGCGAAAAGATTGAGTCCCTCATCAACGAGCACACCCGCGCCATCATGATAACCAACCCCGGCAACCCCACCGGCAGCGTGCTCACCCGCGCGGAGATGAGGATGCTCGCCGGGCTCGCCCACGAGCGCGGGCTCTTCCTCGTCGCCGACGAGGTCTACCGCGAGTTCAGCTACGACGGCGAGCAGCTCGCCAGCATGCTCGAATTCCCCGAGGCCGCCGAGAACGTCATCGTCATCGACTCCGTCTCCAAGCGCTTTTCCGCCTGCGGCGCGCGCATCGGCGCGGTAATTTCCCGCAACGCGGAGTTCATGAGCGAGGCCATGAAGGTCTGCCAGGGCCGCCTCTGCTGCCCGACAATCGACCAGATCGGCGCCGCCGCGCTCTACAACGAGGGTCCCGAGTACTTCGCCGCCGTCAAGGAGGAATACCGCCGCCGCCGTGACACCGCCTATGACATGCTCATGCAGATACCCGGCGTCGTCTGCCGCAAGCCGGAGGGCGCTTTCTACCTGATGGCCAAGCTGCCCGTAGACTCGACGGACGCCTTCCAGATCTGGATGCTCGAGCACTTCTCCGCCAGCGGCGACACCGTCATGATCACCCCGGGCGAGGGCTTCTACACCACGCCCGGCAAGGGCGTCGACGAGGCCCGTCTCGCCTACGTCCTCAAGCACGACGACCTCGTCCGCGCCATGCGCGTCCTGGCCGAGGGCATCGAGGCCTACAACAACAGATAACAACGGCAGCGTATAAGAAAAAGCGCCCAGAGGGGCGCTTTTTCTTATTTCTTTGAAGTAAGCGGGGCTGCCGCCCGGCACTCAGAGGGCGGCTATGATGCCGTCGTGGACCTCCTGCCAGCCGTCGGTCATGACGATGAGGACGCTGCCGTCGTCGAGGGTCTCGAGTATGGCGTTGTTGGCTATCTCGCCCTGGTCGGGGAGGTAAAACTCGAAGCTGTTCTGGGTGTTCTCGATGTACTTCTCGAGCCCGGCGGTGACTGTCTCGGCCTTTCCCTCCGCAGGCATGAAGAGGCCGACGCAGTAGGCCTGGGTGTTCATGACGGAGAGGCTGAGGGCGAAGGAGTAGACGTCGGAAGCGGCGAAGCCGAGCACGTCCCACATGATGGAGCCCATCTCCTCCTCCTGGCCGGTGACGAAGATCGGGCGGTCGGCGTTGTCTGCCTCGGTGCGCGCGGCCTCGATGGCGGCCTTGTAGTCCGCGGCCAGCTCCTCGGGCGTGGGCTTGGGGGTGGCGGTGGGCGCGGGCTCGGCTCCGCAGCCGGCGAGCAGGCCGACGCACATGACGGCGCAGAGGGCAAGAGCGATGAGTTTCTTCATTTTCAGTTCTCCTTGCTTGTTGTACTTGGCGGAGCTTTTCTCCGCGAACCGTTAGACTGCGTTTACGCCCGAAAGTTCCCGGTCGTATCCCTTATATTTTGCAGCCTTGCCGCCGCAATCCTGCGCAGATTGCACAATTTCCGGCCGCAAGGGCTCAAAAAAGACAGGGCGCGCGGCTTCGGCGTCCTGTCTTTTTATAATATTGCCGGCTCCCGCTCAGAGTTTCTCCTCGAGCATGCGGATGCAGTCGGAGCAGACGTTCTTGCCGCGGTAGGTGACTATATCGCGGGCATTGTCACAGAAAATGCAGGCCGGCTGGTACTTCTTGAGGATAATGGTGTCTCCCTCGATGTAAATCTCCATCGAATCCTTCTCAGCGATGTCCAGCGTCCTGCGCAGCTCAATCGGCAGCACGATGCGGCCAAGCTCATCAACTTTTCTTACGATACCTGTAGATTTCATATAATTCCCTCCAAATCTGCCGCGTATATAACACAGCATTAAAAATTATATACGACATTTGTTATAAAGTCAACATATCCGGAATAGTTATCCATGTGAGAAATATGACAATTATAAACAGTAAAACTTGGGGGGAATGAACAAATTGTCGATTTTTGTAGCGGCAGCGCTGGGTATATCTATAGTTTTCGGCATTTTGAGCGGAAATTATTTGAATCTCGGCTCCGCCTCGCTGGAGGGCGCGGGCGCGGCGGCGGAGTTCGTCCTCTCCGCCGGCGGGCTCATCTGCCTCTGGAGCGGCGTGCTGAACGTCATGCGCCGCGCGGGGCTGACCGACGCCCTGGCGCGGCTGCTCCGGCCCATACTGCGCCGCCTCTTCCCCGCCGCCTCGCGCGACGGCGAGACGCTCGCGGCGCTCTCGGCCAATGTCTCGGCCAACCTGCTCGGCCTCGGCAACGCGGCCACGCCCATGGGCATTAAAGCCGCGCAGCGCATGGCGCGCCTGGGCGAGCCGGGCGTCGCCGGGCGCGAGCTCTGCCTGCTGGTAGTGCTCAACACCGCCTCCATACAGCTGCTGCCCACTACCGTCGCCGCCCTGAGGGCCGCCGAGGGCGCGGCGCTGCCCTTTGACATCCTCCCCGCCGTCTGGCTCTGCAGCGCCGGCTCCGTCTGCGCGGGGCTGCTGGCCGCCGGCATACTCGGGCGGGTGTGGCCGCGATGAGCGCCGCCGCGGCGCTGATACCCGCGCTCGTGATGGCCTGCGCCGCCATTTGCGGCGCGGTTCGCGGCGTGGACGTCTTCGCGGCCATGACCGAGGGCGTGGCCGAGGGCCTGCGCGTTGTGCTGCGCATATTCCCCTCCCTGGTCGTGCTGCTCACCTGCGTCGGCATGCTGCGCGCCAGCGGGGCCCTGGAGGCGCTCACAGCGGCTCTGGCGCCGCTGCTGGGGCTGCTTGGCATCCCGCCGGAGACGGCGCCCCTGATGCTTCTCAGGCCCGTCAGCGGCTCGGGCGCGCTCGCCGTCGCCGGGGAGCTCATCGCCCGGTACGGCCCCGATTCCTCTGTCGGACGCACCGCCGCCGTCATGCTCGGCAGCACCGAGACAACCTTCTACGTCGTCGCCGTCTACTTCGGCGCGGCAGGGATAAAGCGCACGCGCTGGGCCGTGCCCGCCGCCCTCTGCGCGGATTTCAGCGGCTTTTTGTTGAGCTCGCTGGCGGTAAGGTGGCTGATGTAGTGCCTTTGGTCATATTGTCAAAAATTTATTAATAATAATTTCACAATTTTTAGCCGATTGCCACTTTACAAATGCCATGCCATGTGCTATTATACATGCGGATTGTGAAAGGAATAACACAACGCAATCCATGTCTCCTCTCATTTTGATTTTATTTCTCTCTCTCCCCAAAAAGCATCCGTGAAAGCGGGTGCTTTTTGGTCTCTATTGGGCTTTTGCCCCGGCGTGCAGAGCAAAAAAGTGCCGCCCGTGGGCGGCACTTTTTTGTTTGGTTTTGCCTGGGCTTACTTGGAGTACATCTCCTTGAGCTTGAGCAGGTGCTCGTAGCGGGCCTTGGCGTTCTCCTCGTTGCGGGTGAACAGCTCCTCGGCGCGCTCGGGGAACTCGCGGGTCAGGCGGCTGTAGCGGGCCTCGTTCATGAGGAACGCGCGGTAGCCTTCCTTGGGCTCCTTGCTGTCGAGGGTGAAGTGCTCCTCGGCGTCGGGGTTGAAGCGGAAGAGGTTCCAGTAGCCGCAGTCGACGGCCTTCTTCATCTCGGCCTGGCAGTTGGTCATGCCGCCCTTGATGGAGTGCATCTCGCAGGGGGCGTAGGCGATGATCAGGGACGGGCCGTGATAGGCCTCGGCCTCGGTGATGGCCTTGAGGGTCTGGGCCGGATTGGCGCCCATGGCGATCTGGGCGACGTAAACGTAGCCGTAGGTCATGGCGAGCTCGGCGAGGGCCTTGCTCTTGGTCTCCTTGCCGGCCGCGGCGAACTGAGCCACCTGGCCGATGTTGGAGGCCTTGGAGGCCTGGCCGCCGGTGTTGGAGTAGACCTCGGTGTCGAAGACGAAGACGTTCACATCCTCGCCGCTGGCGAGCACGTGGTCGAGGCCGCCGTAGCCGATGTCGTAGGCCCAGCCGTCGCCGCCCATGATCCAGACGGACTTCTTGTTGAGGTAGGCCTTGTTGTCCAGGATGGCCTTGGCCAGCTTGCAGGCGTCGCACTCGCAGCAGGTCTTGCCGGCCTTCTTCAGATTCTCGCCCATGGCCTTGATGTCGGCGTTGTCGGAAGCGCAGAGCTCGTCGACGGTGGCGATGTTGGCCTTGAGCTGCTCGACGAACTCGCGGGCGGCTTCGCCGTTGGCGCTGCCGTCCTCATAGGTGTCGAGCCACTTCTGAGCCGCGGCCTTGAGGTCGGCGTTGGTCCAGGCGACGTTGATGAGCTCGCGGGTCTTGGCGGCGAGGTCGTCGCGGATCTTCTTCTGGCCGAGGTAGAGGCCGAGGCCGTGCTCGGCGTTATCCTCGAACAGGCTGTTGACCCAAGCGGGGCCCTTGCCTTCCTTGTTGACGGTGTAGGGGCTGGTAGCAGCCGGGCCGCCCCAGATGGACGAGCAGCCGGTGGCGTTGGAGACGATCATGTGATCGCCGAAGAGCTGGGTGATGAGGCGGGCGTAGCTGGTCTCGGCGCAGCCGGCGCAGCTGCCGGAGAACTCGAGCATGGGCTGCTTGAACTGGCTGCCCTTGACGGTGTTGTCCTGCATGTCCTTCTTCTCCGTGACCTTCTCGGTCATGTAGGTCCAGACATCCTGCTGCTCGAGCTGGCTCTCCATGGGGACCATGGTCAGACTCTTGGTCGGGCAGACGTTGGCGCACACGCCGCAGCCCATGCAGTCCAGCGGGCTGACGGCGAGGGTGAAGCTGTACTCGCCCTTGCCCTTGCCGGCCTTGACGGGAACAATCTTGGCGGCGGCGGGAGCGGCCTTGGCCTCCTCGTCGGTGAGGGCATACGCCCTGATGGTGGCGTGCGGGCAGACGTAGGCGCACTGGTTGCACTGTACGCACTTCTCGCTGTTCCACTCCGGCACGCTGACGGCCACGCCGCGCTTCTCGTAGGCGCTAGCGCCGAGCTCGAAGGTGCCGTCCGCGTGGTTGACGAAGGCGCTGACAGGCAGGCTGTCGCCGTCCGTCTTGTCGACGGGCTCGAGGATCTCCTTGACCATCTTGACGGTGGCGGGGCGGCCGGTGTACTCGACCGGGGCCTTGTCGTCAGCGGCGTTGAGCCAGCTGGCGGGCACGTCGACCACGGTGTAGGCGCTGGCGCCGGCGTCGATGGCCTTGTGGTTCATGTCGACAACGTCCTGGCCCTTCTTCAGGTAGGAGTGGGTGGCGGCGTCCTTCATGTACTTGATGGCGTCGGCCTCGGGGATGACGTTGGCGAGGGAGAAGAACGCGCTCTGCAGTATCGTGTTGGTGCGCTTGCCCATGCCGATCTGAGCGGCGAGGTCGATGGCGTTGATCATCACGAGCTTGATCTTGTTCTTCGCGATATAGCGCTTGGCGTCCGCGTCGAGGTGGTGCTCGAGCTCTTCAAAGCCCCACTGGCTGTTGACGAGGAAGATGCCGCCGGCCTTGAGCTTCTGGGCCATCTTGAAGCCCTTGGTGATATAGCTCGGGTTGTGGCAGGCCACGAAGTCGGCCTTGTTGATGTAGTACGGGCTCTTGATGGGCTTGTCGCCGAAGCGCAG
>CALWYR010000004.1 GCA_944385805.1 uncultured Oscillospiraceae bacterium | reverse complement strand
AGGCGCTGCTGCGCCGCGGGGCCTACGCCGGCTGGCTTGAGGACCCGGACGCCCCGCAGGAGATACTTTCCGCCGCCCTCGAGTATGAGCTCGACAGCAAGGGCGTCTACCGCCCGCTCCTGCGCCTCGACTTCGGCCCCGGCAGCCTCTATGTCGACCTGCCGGCGGAAAGGTAAAAAAGCGCCCCTCGGGGCGCTTTTTTCAGTTTCCGCCGCCGTCCCAGACGGAGCTCAGATACTCGCCGGAGACGGCGGGAACATAGTAGAGGCTGTAGCCCGTGAAGCCCTCCGGGAGCGTTTCGGTATAGAAGGGCTCGCGCTCGACGAAGGCGAAGCAGTAGTAGGGCATGTAATACTCGTCGTACATGCCGACGTGATAGACAAGCGTGACGCCGGCGATATCCTCGGCGCGCAGGGTGCTGAGCGTATTGGGCAGCTCGCCGCCGTTCAGCACCAGCTCCGTCGCCTCCTCGAGAGAGATGAGCGGGTAGTTCCCAAGGCTCTCTGCTGCGACGGGCTCGAGCCGGATGCTGCTGAGCCCGCCGTCCTCGCCCGGGATGAGCGTGAGGCCGCCGAAGCAGTAGTTCACGAGGCTTTCGGCCCCGTTTTCGCCGGCCTCGTAGACGCGCAGGCTGTATCTTTGCGTCACACCGTCGTATTTATAGTCCCCGCCCGAGACGGACCAGCGCGGGTTTTCTATCCCGAACCGCGCGGCGTAGTGCTCGGCGAAATACTCGCCCGCGGCCTCATAGCTCTCGCGCAGGGAATCGCGGCCGAAGTCCACGGGCAGCTCGAGCGGCGTCTCGAAGTCCACGCGCGCGGAAAGGTCGCGCAGTACCTCGATATTCACGCCGCCGCCGGAGAGGGAGAGCGACCAGAGCGCTCCATCGGAGTCAAGAGCGCGGACGATGCCGTCCTCCCCGGCGTCCATACCGAGCGAGGCGGCCAGCGTAAACAGCCGCCCGCGCATGGCCGCCTCGTCCCAGCTGAGCGCGGCGCGGTTTTGCTCGACCGGCGCGTACTCCACGGGGTTTTTAAAAACCGGCAGCGCGGAGAGCTCCATGTCCGCGCTCCAGGGACTCCCGAAGGAGTACTCCGAAAAATCGCGAAGCCTCAGCGCGAAGGAGCCCTGCCCGTCCGTGAGCCAGGCGGTATCCGCCTCGATAAGCGGCAGGTTCGCGTCCGGCGTCGGCTCCGGCGCGGCCTGAGCCATCAGCGAGCGCGCCCCGGCGTATATGATGAGCCCAAGGCAGGCCGCCACGGCGAAAGCTCTCAGCGCCGGACGGGTTTTGCGCGCGCGGCGGTATTTTTCGGCCTCGTCGACATATTTGAGGTCGATGCGCCCGAGCGCGTCCATGAAATTCTCCGCTGTCATACATATACCTCCCCCTGTGCCAGATATTCGCGCAGCCTTCCGCGCAGGCGCGCCAGACGCGCGCCGACCGCCTTCTCGCTCAGGCCCGTTCGCCGGGCTATCTCGCCGAGGCTGTCCGCGTACCAGTAGCGCCGCAGGAAAATCGCGCGGTTTTCCGCGCTCAACCCGTCCAGGAAGCGCTCTATCATCTCTGTAAGCTCCCTCGCGGCCAGGGCGTCCCCGACCTCGCCGGGAGCGGGCAGCGCGCCCTCCAGCTCATGCAGCGCCGCGTCGCCGGGGCTGTACCGCTTGGCCGCGTGCCTGCTCCGCCGCATGGCCAGGGCGCGGTTGCGCGCGAGCCTCAGCGCCCATGAGCCGAGCTTTTCCGGCCGGGCGGGCGGGATGGCGTTCCACGCGCCGAGGCAGGCGTCGCTGACGCACTCCTCCGCGTCCTCGCGGCTGCCCAGGATGTTGAAGGCCAGCGCGTACAGCGCCGCGCCGTATCTGTTTTGCAGCTCCTCTATAGCCCGCTCAGAGCGCGCGAAGAAAAGCTCTATTATCTCCGCGTCGTCCACGCGCTTCACCTCCCTTACCTATAAACTATCCTTTCCGCGCCCTGCGCCCCGCGCGGCGGGCAAAAAAATTTCCCCGGCCGGGCCGGGGAAATTCTGTCTTTACTCTTTTATCTTTTCGTAGACGCAGAACTCGCAGTCCACGCCCTCGGACTTGAAGGGCTCGCTGGACGCGCAGCGCCAGTCGGGCAGGGAGTCGAGGTTGGGGAAATAGGCGTCCGAGCGCGGGGTGGCGTCTATCTTCGTCACGTATATTTTGTCCAGATAGGGGAACATGGCCATGAAAACCGTCGCGCCGCCGATGACGAAGACGCGATCCCCGTCGCCGCAGAGCGCCGCGGCCTCCTCGGGGGTGTGCACCAGCTCCGCGCCGGGGACGCCCTCCTCTTTCCTGGTCATGACTATATTGCGCCGGCCCTTCAGCGGCTGGCTGTCGGGAAAGTCGAGCAGGGTCTTGCTTCCGACTATCACGGTCGCGCCGCGGGTCAGCTCGGCAAAGCGCCGCCTGTCCTCGGGCACCACGATGGGCTGGGTACCGTCGCTTCCGATACCCCAATCATTGTACACCGCTACAATAGCTTCCATAATTGACCTTCTTCCTTATCCCAATATATATGCTTGCTCAGAGAGCGACAGGTATTTTCTCGTCAAAGTCGTTGTATTTATATCCCGGCAGACTGAAGCTGTCGCGCGTAAAGGCGTAGAAATCCGTCACCGCCGGGTCGACGGCCAGCTGCGGGGCGGGGTACTGAGGGTTATCCAGTATGCGCTCGACCTGCGGCACGTGGCGGTCATATATGTGCGCGTCGGCGATAACGTGCACCAGCTCGCCGGGCACGAGCCCGCTGGCGCGAGCGAACATGTGCACCAGCACGGCGTACTGGCAGACGTTCCAGTTGTTGGCCGTGAGCATGTCCTGGCTGCGCTGGTTGAGGATGGCGTTGAGGGTGTTCCCGCTGACGTTGAAGGTCATGGAGTAGGCACAGGGGTAGAGCGCCATCTCGTGCAGATCGGTGAAGTTGTAGAGGCTCGTCAGTATGCGCCGCGAGGCCGGATTGTGCTTGAGGTCGTAGAGCACGCGGTCGACCTGGTCAAACTCGCCCTCGGGGTAGCTGTGCTTGACTCCCAGCTGATAGCCGTAGGCCTTGCCGATGGAGCCCGTCTCGTCCGCCCAGGCGTCCCAGACGCGGCTGCGCAGCTCGTGGACGTTGTTGGACTTCTTCTGCCAAATCCACAGCAGCTCGTCCACCGCGCTCTTCCAGAAGGTGCGGCGTATCGTGAGTATCGGGAACTCCTCGGCGAGGTCGTAGCGGTTGACGATGCCGAAGCGCTTGACCGTGTGCGCGGGAGTCCCGTCCTCCCAGCGCGGACGGACGTCCAGGTCCGTGTCCCAGACGCCGTTTTCGAGTATGTCGCGGCAGTTCTGAATGAAGACTTGGTCGGCACGGCTCACGGCATGCTCCTCCTTTTACTTTTTTATGCTTAAATTATAACATTTCTCTCTCCGAACCCGCAAGCGTCAGGGCGCATAGAATGATGAGGGAAAGGGGCGTTGAGTTTATGATTTTTGCCTTATGCGGCGGGGACGCGCGCACCGCGCGGCTCGCCGGGATGCTGCTCGAGGACGGCCACGGCGTGCGCGCCTGGGCGCTGGAGGACGCGCCGCTGCCCGGCGGGGCGCGGCAGTTCGCGAGCGCGGCGGAGTGCTGCTCCGGCGCGGACTGCGTGCTGCTGCCTCTGCCCGCTGCGGCCGCGCGCGGGGCGCTGAACGCGCCCTTCAGCCCCGGCGTACACTGCCCGGGCGAGCTCTTCTCCGCCCTGAGGCCGGGCACGCCGGTGCTCTCGGGCGGCGTCAGCGACGAGCTGCGCACGCTCGCGGCGGCGCGGGCCGTGAGGCTGCGCGACTACTCCGCGCCGGAGAGCTTCCGCGCGTTCAACTCGCTGGCCACGGCGGAGGGCGCGCTGGCCGTGCTGCTTCGCGAGAGCGAGGACGTCCTCTGCGGCAAGCGCGCGCTGATATTCGGCGCCGGGCGCATAACCCGCGCGCTCGCGCCGCGGCTCGCGGCTCTGGGCCTCGATGTCACGGTCGCCTCCCGCGACGCGGCCCGGCGGGCCTGGTACTCCGCCCTGGGCTTCGGCGCGGCGGACACGGCCAGCCTTGGCGCCGCGCTGGGCCGCGCGGACATCGTCATAAACACGGCCCCGGCTCTCGTGCTGACCGCCTCGCGCCTCACCGAGCTGGAGGAGGGCGCGCTCGTGCTCGACCTCGCCGGCAAGCCGGGCGGGGTGGACTTCGACGCGGCGAGGGCCTTCGGCATCCACGCCCTCGCCGCCCCCGGCCTGCCCGGCAGGTATTCGCCGCTGGCCGCCGCGCGGGCGGTGCGGGACGCAATCTACGCCATTCTGGAGGAGGAGCAAATTGGAAAGGGTTAAGCTGGGGCTCGCGCTCTGCGGCTCCTACTGCACATACGACAAGGTGCTCGCCGCGGCGGAGCGGCTCTCGGCGGACTATGAGCTCACCGCGCTCATGAGCGAGACCGCCGCCGCCACCGACAGCCGCTTCGGCGAGGCGCGCCGCTTCATCGAGTCGCTCGAGCATCTGACGGGCCGCGCGGTCATACGCACGATAACGGGCGCGGAGCGCGTGGGCCCGGAGCGGCTCTTCGACGCGCTGGTGATAGCCCCCTGCACGGGCAACACGCTCTCCAAGCTGGCCCACGGCATCACCGACACCGCCGTCACCATGGCCGCAAAGAGCCATCTGCGCAACGGGAAGCCCGTTGTGATAGCGCTCTCGACCAACGACGCGCTCAGCGGCTCCGCCCCCGCCATCGCGGAGCTGCTCAACCGCAGGAACTACTACTTCGTCCCCTTCGGCCAGGACGACCCGGAGGGCAAGCCCACCAGCCTTCAGGCCGATTTCAGCCAGATAGCCGACACGGTAGAGGCCGCCCTCAGGGGCGAGCAGCTCCAGCCGATATTGAGGAAATGAAAAAGAGCCCGCCGGGCAGTCCCGGCGGGCTCTCTGCTTGCTGAAAGCCTTATTTCTTCTTCTTTTTGCCGAATATCCCGGCGGGCTCGTCGACCTGCTCGCCCATACTGCGGGCGTAGGCTCGCAGGGCGTCCTTCTGCGCGCCGTTGAGCCCCTTGGGGACGTCGACGTTGACGGTGACGTACTGGTCGCCGCGGCCCGAGCCGCGCAGGAAGGGTATGCCCTTGCCGCGCAGGCGGAAGACGGTGCCGGGCTGCGTGCCCTCGGGTATTGTCAGCTTGACGGGGCCGTCTATGGTGTCCACCTGCAAATCCGCGCCCAGCGCGGCCTGGGTGAAGCTCACGCTCACGGCGCTGAGGACGTTCGCGCCGTCGCGCTCGAATTTGTCGCTCTCGCGCACGGCCACGGTGACGAGCAGGTCGCCCGCCGGGCCGCCGTTGGCGCCCGCGCTGCCCTGGCCGCGCAGGGAGACGGTCTGGCCGTCGTCGATGCCGGCGGGTATGTTGACCGTTATCTTCTTGTTGCGCCTCACCGCGCCCTTGCCGCGGCAGGTGGGGCAGGGGTTGTGGATTATCTTGCCGGTGCCGCCGCACCTGGAGCAGGGGCCGGTGCTCTGTACCATGCCGAAGGGGGTGCGTTTGGTGCTGCGCACGGTGCCGCTGCCCTTGCAGTCGGGGCAGGTCTCCGGCGAAGAGCCGGCGGCGCAGCCGCTGCCGTGACAGTCGGGGCACTCCTCGACGCGGGCTACGGTTATTTCCTTCTTGCAGCCGAAGGCGGCCTCCTCAAAGCTGAGCGTCACGCCCACGCGCACGCTCTCGCCGCGCTGCGGGCCGCTGCGGCGCGCGGAGGACGCTCCGCCGCCGAAGCCGAAGATGTCGCCGAGGTCGCCGAATATATCTCCAAAGCCGCCAAAGCCGCCGAAATCGCCGAAGCCGCCGAAACCCGCGCCGCCTCCGCCGAAGCCGGCGTTGGGGTCAAAGGCCGCGAAGCCGAACTGGTCGTACTTCTTGCGCTTTTCGGGGTCGCCCAGCACCTGGGCCGCCTCGTTGAGCTCCTTGAACTTCTCCTCGCACTCCTTGTCGCCGGGGTGCAGGTCGGGGTGGTACTGCTTGGCGAGCTTCCTGTATGCCTTTTTGATGTCGTCCTCGCTGGCGTTCTTGCCGACGCCGAGGACCTCGTAATAGTCTCGTTTCTGTTCCGCCATATACCTCATCACCTCACATAAGTGGGTTCCTTACGTCAAGCGTGCGCCGGAGAACATTCCCCGGCGCGCCGCTTACTGAATGCACCTTGCACAATAATACTTTTCCCAAAGGGCGTTTCCGGCGAGTGGACAATGCCGGGCAGTTCGCTGGGCCGAGGCAGATGCAAGGCTTCACGACCGCAGGCGGGCTTTGTGCCCGTCAAGGGAGTGAAACGCAGCAGATGCCCGGCACAGTAGAGCTGAACGGCGTTGGCCATCTCGTCGGATACGCCCTTAATTATTTGTCGTCGTCGACTACGGTATAGTCCGCGTCGTAGTACTGGCCGTTGTCGCCGTTGCTGCCGCCGGGGTTGCCGCCGCCCGGGTTGCCGGCGTCGGGGCCGGGCTGCTGGCCGGGCTGCTGATAGAGCTTCTCGCTGACCTTGTAGAAGGCCTGGGTGAGCTCCTCGGTGGCGGACTTTATGGCCGCGGTGTCGCTGCCCTGGAGGGCGGTCTTCAGCGCGGCGAGCTTGCTCTCAACCTCGCTCTTGTCGGCGGGATCGAGCTTGTCGCCCATCTCCTTGAGGGTGTTCTCGGTCTGGTACACCATCTGGTCGCCGGCGTTGCGGGTGTCTATCTCCTCCTTGCGCTTGGCGTCCTCGGCGGCGTACTGCTCGGCCTCGCGCACGGCCTTGTCGATGTCCTCCTT
>CALWYR010000003.1 GCA_944385805.1 uncultured Oscillospiraceae bacterium | reverse complement strand
CCGCCATCTGCTCCGGCGTGTCAAGGCTGGGCTGGCGGCGGTACGGACTACTCCCTATAAGGGGGCGCTGGCGGCGGCCTATCTGCTGGGCGCTGCGCTGGTGTGGCTGTTCCGGGGACGGCTGTTCGCTCTGGACACCTATGGAATGTTCTCCCCGGTCTTGCTGGCCGCTCTTGACCTCATGCTCCCGGTGTACGCCGTGGGGGGCCTCCTGGCCCTCCTGGTACTCCTGGGGACGCCCTGGGGCGGGAAAGCGGCCAGAGAGGGCTTGCAGAAAGTGGGACTTGTCAACCATGCGGGGGAGGCTCCCGTCCTCCTGTCCAAAGGGCCGGACAAGAATAATCCCCGGCTGACGGTCTGGGAGTTTGACCCCTGCGGGATACCCCTCAACGAGTGGGAGGACAGGCAGACCCGGATCGAAACCGCCCTTGACATCACCATAGCAAGGATGACCTGGGCAGAGGGACGGAAAATCATTCGTGTCTATGCCGTTCCCGCTGCAAGCGAACTGCCCGCCCTGCTCCAATGGGAGGACAAATATCTCTCCCCGGAGAGTTTTGTGCTGGTGCTGGGGGAGGGCCTGCTGGGGCCGGTGACAGTCAACCTTGCGAACATTCCCCATATCCTGCTGGGCGGCTCTACGGGGAGCGGCAAGAGCGTCCTGCTGAAACTCCTGCTCATGCAGGCGCTCCACAAGGGAGCGGAAGTCTATATTGCCGACTTCAAGGGCGGCGTGGACTTCCCCAAAGTCTGGCACAAGAAATGCCATATCTGTATCCGTGAGGACACCCTGCTGTATGTCCTCAACCAGTTGACGGCAGTGCTGGAATACCGCAAGGGGCGGCTGGCGGAAACCGGGTGCCCCGACCTGGACGCCTACAACGAGGCCACGGGTGAAAACCTCCCCCGGCTGGTGTTTGCCTGTGACGAGGTGGCGGAAATGCTGGACAGGACAGGCCGGAGCAAGGAGGATAAGGAACTGCTGGCCCAGATCGAAAACAGGCTGGCGACGCTGGCCCGGCTGGGGCGGGCGTTTGGTATCCACCTGATACTTGCCACCCAGCGCCCGGACGCCAACATTCTCCCCGGCCAGATCAAGAACAATCTGGATTTCCGGGTCTGCGGCAGGGCGGATGATATTCTTTCGGGTATCATCTTAGGCAACAACAGCGCCGACGACCAGATACCTAAAGACGCAAGGGGCCGCTTTCTCACCGGGGACGGCACCGTGTTCCAGGCTTACCTGTTCGACGAGGGACGGCTCTAAGACTGGGGGCGGCTCCTATGGCAAGGAAACGAAAAGTCAACGACTACGGCACCGGGATACCTGTCCATGAAGTGGACGCCCTGGCCCGTATCCTGCTCCCCAAAATTCAAGCGTTTTTCGAGAGCGAGGAAGGACAGCGGGAGTTTGCCGAGTGGAAAACGCAAAAGGAAAAGAATAGGACAAAACAGGAATAACAAGAGGCGGGAACATCTAAAGCGATGCTCCCGCCTTTGCCCTTATTCTCCGTACACAATTAACTGCGTTATTCCATCACTATTCAAATAAACACTTTGACAATTGCCCGGTGTCGGTACTAATTGTCCTTGCTCGTTTCTATTAAGTGTAAAAAAATCTATACGCCATATATCTGTTAAACTATCGTAATATTCGCTCGTAGCATTATACTCAATCGTGCATTCATTTTTTGCCCGCTCCACTGCCATTGTTTGGTCATCAATTGGATAGGTATCTACATTCAAAAAATCGTCTGTTTTTACGCCGGGGTCACCCTCAATATAGATTGAACAATCTTCTTCAAAAGAAAAAGACGCCAACGAAGTGTTACTCTCGTTTGAGTTATTGTCCTCCTGCGTTTGTTGCTGTTCACATGCAACCAATCCCAACATACAAGCAAGCAGCATGATAAGCATTATATATTTCTTCATATAAACTGCTCCTTTTCAACGACATTTCTACTTACTATGACGCAAAAATCAAAAGATAGTTCCATCTTTTGAGAAAATTATATTAATAATTAGATAACAAGTCAAGGGCGGAAATTTTCATCCCGCCCTTGGTCATTATAAAGCGTTTTCAATAGAAATGATAAATCCGAACACATTACCAACTTGGATAATGTAGTTCGGATTATCATTGTTTGGTCCGAGTGACTGGATTTGAACCAGCGGCCTCTTGAACCCCATTCAAGCGCGCTACCATCTGCGCCACACCCGGATATGTGCTCTTTAGTGCCCGATTATAATAGCACACCGGGGCGGGAAATGCAAGTGTTTTTTCGCGCTTTGGGGCAAAATTTTTCTTATTCGGCCAGGGCATTGTCTACGACAAAGCGTATCTGCCCGATTTCCCGGTACATACTCACGTATTGCCCGGCCTCGGCGGCGTTCGAGGGATCGTACTGGACGTCGCTGGCGCAGTGCAGGCTGAAGGTGCCGTCCGCCGTGGTCATTATATAAATGCTCGGCACTACATTCCAGGGGCCCTGGATGTTATCGAACTCGTCCTTCGTGAGCTGCTCGGGGTAGAAGCCGAGCCAGAACAGGACGCACCTGTCGTATTCGGCGCTCATGGAGGGCATATAGACGCACTCTTCTTCGTAATCCACGGCATACTTATCCTTCCAGCTGTCGGGCAGGATAAGGGTGATGCCGTACTCCTCAAAGCTTATCGTCTCCGGCTCGACGAGCACCTCCACGGGCACCTCTATCTCCTGGGCAAAGACGGTCGAGCCCAGCCCGAAGGCCCCGCCCACCGCCACGGCCAGGGCGGCGGCGACGGCCGCGGCGCGCCGGGCTATGCGTCCGCGCCGGCGCGCGGCGTAGTTGGGCACGCTCGCGGCCTCGGCTATCAGGGACTCGTCAATATTTCCTATCCTCTCGCTGAATTGACGGTAATTCATACTTCTATACCCTCGCTTTCGAGATACGCGCGCAGCTTGCGGCGCATTTGATGGAGTATGGACTTCACCTTGCTCTGGCTGAAGCCCGTACTGTCGCTTATCCGCTGGATGGAGTCAAAATACCAGTAGCGGCGCAGAAAGACCACTCGCTTATACTCCTCCTGAGCGCGCAGGAAGCGCCCTATAGCCTCCTCGGCGCGGCGGAATTCCACCGCGTCCTCCGGGCTCTCGCGGCCCGAGACGCAGTCGGAGAGCTCCTCCAGCGAGACGGTAGCGACCGGATTGCGCTTTTCCGCCGAGAGGTATTCATAGCGCTTTAACGCCTGATTCCGCGTTATGCGGGCGAGGAAGGCCGCGAAGCGCGCCGGCCGCTGCTCGGGTATGGCGTTCCACACGGCAAAGTAGGCGTCGTTGACGCACTCCTCGCAGTCCTCGCGGCTGGCGAGCACATTGCGCGCGATGGAATGGCAGAGCCTTCCGTATTTAGCCGACGTTTCGTATATGGCGTCTTCGCTCCGCTGCCAATACAGGCCGATGATCTCCTCATCCTCCATGTTGTCACCTCCGTAAACTCAAGAGTGCGGCCGCGCTCTATCTGTTAAGTACGGTTTTGCGCCGCGCGGTTGCGGTCCGGGGCAGAAAAAAAGGACGGCGTCAAAATGACGCCGTCCCGTCCCGCCGCTGCCGTGGGGGCCCAAATAGAACCTGCACGTCTCCGGCAGGTGGGTCGCCTCTCTTGCGCTACCACGCTTCCAACTTCCAACGCACCTCGTAGGGGGCCGGGAGGCCTGCAATCCACGCAAGAATATGGCATCCCTTATGAATGATGTGGGTTTATATGGGCCCGAAGGAGGTTCCACGCACAGGGCAGGATATAATTAAATCAGACAAGAAATATCCGGTACAATCCGGCTGCGGGACAAGGAACTTACTCGCCGCCGCCTTCGTCATTATCCTCGTCGCCGAAGAGCTGCTCCATAAAGAGGTCGTAGACGCTGACCAGCTCATCCTCCTCGTCGACGGAGCAATAGACGTCCCCGCCGTCGTCATCGGCGTCGACACGCAGGATGATATAGCCGTAGTCGGGGTCCTCCTCGTCCATGTCGGCCGGGAGGAAGAGGCCGTACTCGCTGCCGTCGTGCTCAAGGGTGTCGAGCTGCTCGAGCTCGAACTCGTTGCCCTCTTCGTCTTCTATGGTGATGAAATTGCTGCCGTAGTCGTCCATGGGAAACCTCCGGTATCTTTCTTACGCAATTATTGTAACGCATACCGGAGCATAAATCAATGACATTTTTCAGTTTCTTAACACGACGTGAGTAAAATGCTGCTGAATGGGGAACTAAGAGCCCAAATCTTCCAATAAAGTCAGGACTTCGTCCCTGTCCTCACAAGGCAGGCCGGAGTGGAGCAGCTGCCTGTCCGCCGCGCGCAGGGTGCGCACCTGGATGTCCGTCGTGCTCAGCGGCGTATGCCCGCCGGCGGCGAAGACCGCCACGCAGCCGTCGTACTCGCGCAGTATGAACTCGGCGTCCTCGTCGTAGCCGGGATAGACCAGCTCCCCGGCCTCGACGTCGGAGCCGGCCCCTCCGGTGATGCCGCCTATCGCGGCGGCGGCGCAGCAGAGCGCGGCCAGCGCGGTGACGCCGGTGCCGGCCAGCTTGATCCATGTTTTCATTATATGACCTCCCATCGGCTGAAGTATTCCACCCGGCGGCGGAAAAATACTCAGCGCTGAGGTAAAAAGCCGCGGCGAAATATTTTAAAAGTTTATCTACTTCTTTTCGACGGGATATGCTATAATAACAGGATAGAATGGAATGAGTGCCGCGGTGCCTCATCCCCCTTTTGCACGGAGGTGCGTAATGCCCAGGGACAAGGACAACAGGAAGAACAAAGCGGAGCGGGCCGTCCGCGCCGCCGGCGGAGCTGTCGGCGGCGTCGTAAGCCTGGCGCTGAAGATAATATTTACGGCCATACTGGTGATACTGACGACGGCGCTGCTCTTCGTGTGCATCTTCGCCTTTTACGTCAAGACCACGCTCGTCGACGAGGTGGACATCTCCCTCGACGATTTCTCGCTGAGCGAATCGAGTACGGTCTTTGACCGGGACGGCGCGGTCATCGCCACGCTCTCCGGCAGCGAGAACCGCATCTGGGTCGACTATGAGGATATCCCCAAGGATTTGGAGCACGCGCTGGTGGCCATCGAGGACAAGCGCTTTTATACCCACAAGGGCGTCGACTGGTACCGCACCGTCGGCGCGGTCTTCAATATGTTCCTCAGCATGGACAGCACCTTCGGCGGCTCGACGATAACGCAGCAGCTCATCAAGAACCTCACCGGCGAGAACGAGGTCACTGTCCAGCGAAAGCTGGTGGAGATTTTCCGCGCGCTGGAGTTCGAGAAGAAATACGACAAAGAGGAGATAATAGAGTGGTATCTCAACGCCGTCTACTTCGGCGAGGGCTGCAACGGCATCTACACGGCGGCGCAGACCTACTTTGGCAAGACGCCCAGCGAGCTGACGCTGGCCGAGTGCGCCAGCATCGTCGGCATCGTCAACCTGCCCACATATTACAGCCCCTTCTACAGCGTTGAGAACAACAAGGAGCGTCAGCTGACCGTCCTGCGCGAGATGTATGAGCAGGGCTACATCACCTACGAGGAATACACCGAGGCCAAGAACGAGGAGCTGCACTTCCAGCGCAGCGAGACAGAGGTCGCCGAGCAGGAGATATACTCCTATTATGTAGAGGCGGTCATTGACGACGTTATCGCCGACCTCATGGAGGTGCGCGGCGTCAACTACGAGACCGCCGAGCGCCTGCTCTACTCGGGCGGCTACCAGATACACACCTGCTGCGACAGCCGCATCCAGGGCATAGTGGACGCCTATTACGACAACCTTGACAACTTCCCCAACGTCTACAACACCACGACGCAGCAGCTGCAGAGCGCCATCGTGATAACCGACCCCTACACGGGCGACATTGTAGCCCTGCGCGGCGGCGTGGGCGAGAAGAACGCCAACCTCATCCTCAACCGCGCCACGGAGACCACGCGCGCGCCCGGCAGCTCCATCAAGCCGCTGAGCGTCTATACCCCGGCGCTCGACCTCGGCATCATCACGCAGAACACCCTCGTCATGGACGCCGCGCCCGACTCCGGCAAGTACACGCTCGAGCACTTCAGCTTCTACCCCCGCAATTCCGGCAACCAATACGCCGACGGGCCGATAACGATACGTCAGGGCCTCGTCTCCTCCAAGAATACCGTCGCCGTGCAGCTGCTGGACAAGATTGGCCTCGAGACCAGCTACAGCTATCTGCGCGATAAGTTCGGTATAACTACGCTGGTTGACGCCGACTACAACCCCTCGCCGCTCGCCCTAGGTGAGTTCACCAACGGCGCCACCGTGCGCGAGATGGCCCAGGCCTACTGCACGCTGGTCAACGACGGCGTCTTCACCGAGAGCCGCACCTATTCCCAGGTGCTCGACTCCGGCGGCAGCGTGGTGCTGGACAATCCCGTCGAGCAGCGCGAGGTCGTGCGCAGCAACGCGGCGCGCAACATGATAGACATGATGGTCGGCTCGGTCACGAGCGGCACCAGCGGCGGCGCGGGCTTCTACGGCCAGGAGGTGGCTGGCAAGACCGGCTCTTCCGGCGATAACAAGGACCGCTGGTTCGCCGGCATGACGCCATACTACGTCGGTGTTGTCTGGACCGGCCACGACATCCCCGTCAAGAACGGTGTCACCTGGACGAACCCCGCCATAGGCATCTGGCGCAACATCATGCAGCAGGTGCACGAGGGCTACGCCTCACGCGCCTTCAACGACCCCACCAGCATCGGCGGCGACACTCAGATTTTCGGCGACCTCACCGTGACGCCGAGCCCGACGCCCACGCCCACGCCTGCGCCGACCCCCTCGGACGAGCACGGCTTCGACTATGAATGGCCCGATTACAACGAGCCCATAGAGCCCACCGAGCCCGTTGGGGAGGCCGCCTGAGACAAAGAGTTACAAATTTTCACCGAAAATTGAGCCCGCGACTTGCGGAGGAATTATTGGCAATACCCCTCAAATATCCCTAAACAGGCGTTTTATCCCGCGTTTCGGGTCGGAGCGGCAGCTCCGGCCCGAAATTTTCCCCTAAAAAAGGTTGACAAAAGAGCAAAGATGAGTTACAATTTGGTTACACAGTACGACAAGGCTGTAGCCGCCGGAAGGAGGTAATGCGTATGGCAGCCGCTAAGGAGCTTGTCTACAAGGGACATCCGCTCCGCAGGAAGGACAACATCATCTACTTCGGCAGCATGGCTGAGAAGTACATCATCATGATGCAGATCCTTGAGACGAAAAAGGTTCAGGACCTGGACGTGGCGACCAAGGTCTCCGTCCAGCTTCAGCTCACCGACCCGGACGTGAAGAGCCGCGACCGCGTTGTGAAGAAGAGCGAGAAGGCGAGCCTCTACTCCGCCATGGACGTCGCCGCCGTCTGGCTGGATCGCGCACTGGCACAGAAATAAACCCCGCCGGGGATACAGACAAAGGGATACCAGGATATGACCAAGGGAAAAATTCTCAGCACCTTTGCGGCGGCCGCGTTGGGCTGCTGCATGCTTATAGGCACGGCTGCCGCCGACTGTATCGGCGGCGCTGCTACGACTACGGAAGTCAACCTGCGCTCCGGCGCGGGCACGAATAACAGCATCATCCTTACCGCCGCCAAGGACACGCCGATGATAGTCGAGAGCGGCCCGGAAAACGGCTGGTGCCGCGTCTATGTCAACGGCCGGTGGGGCTATATGTCCGCCGACTACCTGAGCCTGGCCGAGACCATGGACGTCTCCGCCGCGGGCTGGGTCAACGGCACCGACGTGCGCATGCGCTCCGGCGCGGGCACCGACAGCGCCATACTGCGCGTCACCAGCTTCGGCGAGAGCGTCGAGATAACCGGCGTCTCCGGCGTCTGGTACCGCGTCAACGCGGGCGGCCTGAGCGGCTACATCCGCAGCGACTACGTCGAGCTCGGCGAGTACACGGGCGAGACCCCCGCCGCCAACACAACGGTCGGCCAGCAGATAGTCGCCTTCGCCAAACAGTACATGGGCGTGCCCTACGTCTGGGCGGGCGCGAGCCCCTCGGGCTTTGACTGCTCCGGCTTCGTGAGCTACGTCTACAAGTCCTTCGGCTATCAGACCAACCGCACCGCCGCCGGCATCTACAAGAACGGCAGCGCGGTCGACAAGAGCGAGCTGCAGATTGGCGACGCCGTCTTCTTCGCGAGCTCCAGCGAGGCCATCGGCCACGTCGGCATCTACATAGGCGACGGCCAGTTCATCCACTCCAGCTCCGGCGCGGGCTATGTCACGATAAACAGCCTCGACGAGAGCTATTACTCGAGGATGTATGTGGGCGCCCGCCGCATAGCGGTGTGAGCAAGAAATAATAACAACGGCCGGCCCCGCGGGGCCGGCCGGTTCGCTTTCTGACCGCAAGTTAAAAGGCGCTCTCTTCAAAAGAGGGCGCCTTTTGGTTTTTAGCGATGGCTTCAGTCCCGCATTACAGGCTGTCGCCGAAGTCGGCGCGGAACTTCGCGACCAGCTTCTCCTGCCAGTCGCTGGTCGGGGCGAGGCGGCCGAAGAAGAAGCGCAGGCTGCTCGGCTCCTCGACCCAGCGCAGGCCGCCGACGAGTTCGCGGTTTTCAAAGAGCCAGCTGATGCGGTCGACGGCGTAGAGCACCTGGCTCATGGTGAAGACGCGCCTGGGCATGGCGAGGCGGAGAAGCTCGACCTCGGCGATGGGCTCGGTGCCGTCGGGCTCGCGCTGCTCGCTGAGGGTGCCGCGCTCCATGCCGCGGATGCCGCCGGCGAGGTAGACCGCCGCGGCCAGCGCGCCGGCCGGGTACTCGTGGTCGTCGATGTGCGGCAGGAACTCGCGCGCGTTGAGGTGGCAGCCGAGGCCGCCCGCGGGCGTCACGACGGGCACGCCGCGCTTGATGAGCTCCTTGGTCATGAAGTCGATGAAGATGGGGCCCTGGCTTATGACGTCCTCGTCCATCGTCTCCTCGAGGCCGACGGTGATGGCCTCCATCTCGCGCACGCTCATGCCGCCGTAGGTGAGGAAGCCCTCGTACATGGGCACCAGCTCGCGCATGGCCTCGAAGTGCTTCTTGTCGTGTATGGCGATGCAGCCGCCGCGGGCGAAGCCGAACTTGCGCGCGGAGAAGTAGATGATGTCGAACTCGTCGGCCACCTTGCGGGTGATCTCGCGTATCGTCATGTCCTTGCAGGCTTCCTCGCGGGTCTTGATGAAGTAGAGGTTATCCTGCAGGAGGCTCGCGTCGAGGACGGTCATAATCCCGTGCTCGCGGCATATCTCGCAGACGTCGTGCATATTCTGCAAGGAGAGCGGCTGGCCGCCGACGAGGTTCGTGCCGGCCTCTATGCGCAGGAAGGGGATGTGCTCCACGCCGGTGTCGGCGATGAACTTCCGGAGCTTGTCGAGGTCGATGTTGCCCTTGAAGGGCTCGTCGCTCGTGGTCTTTACGCCCTCGTCGCAGATGAGCTCGGCCACGGAGCCGCCGAGGCGGGTGATGTGCGCCTTCGTCGTCGTGAAGTGGAAGTTCATCGGCACCACGTCGCCGGGCTTCACGAAGGCGACGGCGAGGATGTTCTCGCAGGCGCGGCCCTGGTGGGCGGGGAGGAGGAAGTCCGTGCCGAAGAGCTCGTGCACCTTGGCCTCGAGCCGGTCGAAGCTCGCGCTGCCGGCGTAGCTGTCGTCGCAGACGAGCATCGCGGCGGTCTGGCGGTCGCTCATGCCGTTGACGCCGGAGTCGGTCAGCATGTCGAGGAAGATGTCCCTGTTCTTGAGGAGGAAGGTGTTGTTGCCCGCCTCCGCGACGGCCTCGGCGCGGCGCTCTATGGGCTGGAGGTTCAGCTTCTGCACCATGCGCACCTTGTGCAGCTCGAGGGGGATGTCCATACCGGT
>CALWYR010000002.1 GCA_944385805.1 uncultured Oscillospiraceae bacterium | reverse complement strand
GCTGCATCGTGGGCGGGGTCAGGGCGCAGCGGGCCAGGTGCATGGTGTCGTCCATGCTCTGGAGGTTGACGGTGCCCTTGTACTTCGCGAAGTTGAAGCAGCCGTTGTGGCAGCGGATGCAGGGCTTGATGTCCTCTTCCCTGCCCTCTTCGAGCTTGCGGAGCCACTCGGGGTCGACCAGGTTCTGGCGGGCGATGGCGACGGCGTCGAGCTTGCCGGCGGCTATCTCGCGCGCGGCGACCTCGGGCTCCATCTTGCCGGCGCAGACGACCGGGATGTCGCAGAAGTTCTTGATGTGCTCGACCTCGGCCAGGTTGCAGTTGTTGGGCATGTACTGAGGCGGATGCGCCCAGTACCAGGCGTCGTAGGTGCCGTTGTCGCAGTTGAGCATGTCGTAGCCGGCGTCCTGCAGCTTCTTGACGACGATCTCGCTCTCGGCCATGTCGCGACCAAACTCCACGAACTCCTCGCCGGGGACGGCGCCCTGGAAGAAGTCCTTGGTCTTGGAGACGACGGAGTAGCGCAGGCTCACGGGGAAGTCGCTGCCCGCGGCGTTCTTGATGTTCTTGACGATGTCGGTGGCGTAGCGCAGGCGGTTGTCGAGGCTGCCGCCGTACTCGTCGGTGCGGTAGTTGAAGTTCTTGATCGCGAACTGGTCGAGCGTGTAGCCCTCGTGCACGGCGTGTATCTCAACGCCGTCGACGCCGGCCTCGCGCAGCAGGCGCGCGGTCTTGCCGAAGGCCTCGGTGCTCTCCTTGATCTCCGCCACCGTCAGCGGGCGGGACTTGTAGTCCTGCTTCCAGCGGTTGGGCGTGGGCGACGCGCTCGCGCACAGGTACTCGGCGTCCATGACGAACTTGCCGGCCTTGCCCAGTGCGGGGTGGTCGAGCATCATGCTCATCAGGTGGTTGACGCCCATGGAGCGGCCGCAGCCCGCGGCCAGCTGGATGAAGAGCTTGGCGCCGGTCTTGTGGAACTCCTGCATATATTCCTTCAGCTCGGCGAACATGCGCTTGTTGGTATACAGCCAGCGGTTGCCCATGACGTCGCGCACCCACTGCATGCCGGGGAGAATCAGGCCGACGTCGTCCCTTGCGGTCTCGAGCAGGAAATGCGCGGCCTCTTTGTCAAAGTGGCAGGGCTCCATCCAGCCGAAGAGGCTGGTGCCGCCCATGGAACACATGACGATGCGGTTTTTTATCTCCACATTGCCGATTTTCCAGGGAGTAAACAGCGCGCTGTACTTCTCGTCCATTATACATCCATCCTTCCTTCTCATAAATTTTTTCCGGCGGCGGAGCGTGGCTCGATCCGCCGTTTACGGCCGGGTTCTTCCGCCCCGCCCGCGATATTGTTATTAGCATAACACATCTTTGGTCAAAAAGCAATCATAAAGGCGAGCTTTATCCACAAAAATTATGCGATATTTCAGTTTCTTTAAGCAGTTCTCAGACCTTGGTCAGACCATTTGTCAATTTGACGGCCAGGAGGCGGCAAATGCCCGCTTCCTTAGAATTTTCCGTTGACATCCGGCGCTCGCTGTGGTAATATATTTGAGCCGCATTGACAGGGCCAGGAAGCGGACGCGAGTCCCGCCCCCAGAGCGAGTCTCTTCCAGAGAGGATGAAAGAAATGAAGCATGCAGTTATCGAGACCGGCGGTAAGCAGTACCGTGTGGCTGAGGGCGACGTCATCTACGTCGAGAAGCTCGAGGCCGAGGCCGGCTCCACCGTCAAGTTCGACCGCGTCCTCGCCGTCATAGACGAGGCCGGCAGCGTCTTCGGCACCCCCGTGGTCGACGGCGCCGTCGTCACCGCGAACGTCGTCAAGAACGGCAAGGGCAAGAAGGTCCGCGTCTACAAGATGAAGCCCAAGAAGGGCTATCAGCGCCTGCAGGGCCATCGTCAGCCCTACACCAAGGTCCAGATCGAGAGCATCGGCTGAGCTTTGGCGCGATTTGAATTTGGAGGTGTAACACATGGCTCATAAAAAAGGTATGGGTTCGACCAAGAACGGTCGTGACAGCGAGTCCAAGCGCCTCGGCGCCAAGCGTGCCGACGGCCAGTACGTCCTCGCGGGCAACATTCTCGTCCGCCAGCGCGGCACCAAGATCCACCCCGGCACCAACGTCGGCAAGGGCAAGGACGACACCCTCTTCTCCCTCGTGAACGGCACTGTCCGTTTCGAGCGCTATGGCAAGGACCGCAAGAAGGTCTCTGTCTACGAGGAGCTCGCGCAATAAGCAAAATGAGACGGCCTGAGCCGTCTCATTTTTTATCCCGGCAGCTGCTGAAAACGGCGGCTGCCTATTATTTTTGCCTGCGCTTTTTCACCGCCTCGGTCAGGAGGTACTCTATCTGGCCGTTGATGCTCCTGAAGTCGGCCTCGGCCCAGGCGGCTATTTCGTCCCAGAGCGTGGGAGACAGGCGCAGGACTATCTGCTTCCGGGCGCTTTCGGCCTTTTTAACGGCCTTCTCGCGGCGCTTTATCTCCTCCTCGAGGGCCTTCACGCGCTCCAGGCGCGCTTCCAGGGCGGCCTCGCGCTCTTCCGGCGTCATCAGTAGATGCTCCCGGTGTTGACGACGGGCTGGGCGTCGTGCCCGCCGCAGAGGACGACGAGCAGGTTACTCACCATCGCGGCCTTGCGCTCGTCGTCGAGGAGGACGACATCGTCCTCGCCGAGCTTGTTGACGGCCATCTTCACCATGCCGACCGCGCCGTCGACTATCTTCTGCCGCGCGGCGATGACCGCGGCGGCCTGCTGGCGCTGGAGCATGGCGGCGGCGATCTCCTCGGCGTAGGCGAGGTGGGTTATGCGCACCTCCTCGACCACGATGCCGGCGTCCGTGACGCGCTTCTGGAGCTCGGCCTCCATCTTCTCGGCTATCTCCTGGCTTGAGCCGCGCAGGGTCTTCTCCGTGACCGTGTCGCTCTCCTCACCCTCGTCGAAGACGTCGTAGGGGTAGAGCCGCGCGATGTTGCGAATGGTCGAGTCCGTCTGCGTGGAGAGGAAGCTGGGGTAGTCCTCGACGTTGAAGACGGCCCTGGTCGGGTTCTCGACGTGCCAGATGACCACCGCGCCGATGATTATGGGGTTGCCGAGCACGTCGTTCACCTTCTGGCGGCCGTTATCAAGCGTCATGGTCTTGAGCGAGACGCGGTTGCGGGTGGTGACGCTCTGGGCGGAGCCGCTCTCCTTTGTCTTCTCATTGGCGCGGGCCGCCGCCCTGTCGTAGGCCGGGCTGACGCTCGAGCAGAAGGGGTTGACGAAGTAATAGCCCGGCTCCTTTATCGTGCCGTAGTAGTTGCCGAAGAGCGTGAGCACCAGCGCCTCGTTGGGCCTCACGGCCTTGAGCCCGGCGAGCACGATGAAGAAGGCTATGAAGGCCGCCGCGCCGAGTATCAGCAGCACGGCTCCGAGCAATCCCCCGCCTAAGCCCGCTATCATGGCGAAGATGCTCACAACGAGCATGACGAGGTCGCCGGCGAGCACGGGTATGCCGGCCCTGGGCTTTAGGAGCTTCTCCTCTATCTGATTGGCGTTCATGTTTTTCCCTCCATAAAAGTGATAGCATTTTGCTATCACTTTTATATCACACCCCGCCGCTTTTGTCAAGCCTCCTTCAGCCTGCGCACAAAGGAATATTCCTCCTGCG
>CALWYR010000001.1 GCA_944385805.1 uncultured Oscillospiraceae bacterium | reverse complement strand
ATCCCGCTTTTCTTCGGCGTAGTGACCGGCGAGAGCTTCTGAGCCCAAACAAAAAAGCTCCCTCTCGGGAGTTTTTTCATTCGTCGAGGCCCGCGAAGAACTCGTCGTAGGCGCAGGCGTATATTTTCCGGAGCTCTATCAGCACGCTGGCGCGGATGTTGAGCTCGCCGGACTCGTACTTGGCGTAGGTCGTGCGGCCTATGTCGCAGCCGCGCCTTTGCAGCTCGGCGCAGAGCTTTTCCTGGGACAGGCCCGCTTCCAGCCTCAGCCGCCGCAGGTTCGCGCCCATAAAGCGGTCGCGCCGTATCTTCTGTTCCACACCCTCACCTCACTCTTTGACCAGTATTGGTTGCAATTTTCTCTATCATATGCTAAGCTGAGAGAAAATATTGACCGCTATGCTGGTCAGAAAGGTGGTTTTATGAACGTATACCGGGAGATGTACGCGGCGCTTTTCAACCGCGTCACCGACGCGCCGGAGCTCCTTGAGCTGGGAAAGCCGCGTCCGGCGGGGGAGCTTTTGAAGCTTGCGCAGCTTGAGACGGAGGAGATGTTCGCCTCCTGTCCGGGCGGCGAAGAGACGCGCTGAGCGCGCCGCGCATATTATGCTCATAGGCGGCAGAGGCTCTGCCGCCTTAATTTTGCATTTGCGGGGTTTCGATATGCTCAACTACTTTGCCGCGATGCCGCACACGGCGCAGGCGCTTATCGCAACGCTGTTCACCTGGGGCGTGACGGCGCTGGGCGCGGCGGCGGTTTTTCTCTTCAGGCGCATGAACAGGGCTCTGCTCGACGCCATGCTGGGCTTCGCCGCGGGCGTCATGACGGCGGCGAGCTATTTCTCCCTGCTCGCCCCGGCCGCGGAGCTGGCCGAATCGCTCGGCATGAACGCGCCGCTCGCGCTGCTGGCGGGCTTTTTGGGCGGCGGGACGCTCCTCTTTCTGGGCGACCTGCTCTGGGCGAGGCTGAGCGGGCGCGAGGGAGCGCGCCGCGCGGCCATGCTCGTGAGCAGCATCACGCTTCACAACATCCCCGAGGGCCTCTCCGTCGGCGTGGCCTTCGGCTCGCTGGCCTTCGGCCTGCCGGGCGCGACGCTGGGCTCGGCCTGCCTTCTCGCGCTGGGCATAGGGCTTCAAAACTTCCCCGAGGGCCTCGCGGTCAGCGTACCGCTCCGGCGCGAGGGAGCGAGCCGGGCGCGGGCCTTCTTCCTCGGCCAGCTCTCCGGCGCGGTGGAGCCCATAGCGGGCGTCGCGGGCGCGCTGCTGGTGCTCTCGGCGCGCCGCGCTCTGCCCTTTATGCTCGCCTTCGCCGCCGGCGCGATGATCTACGTCGTCGTCGCAGAGCTCGTCCCCGAGAGCCAGCGGGGCGAAAAGGGCGGCCTCATGGCCTTCGCCACGCTTGCCGGCTTCGCGCTGATGATGGCGATGGATCTAGGCCTGGGCTGAAATTTGAATACATCGTATTGACATTGCGCATATAACATACTACAATGTCTTCAGGAAAGGAGGTGGGCAAATGGCAACCACCACCGTGAGCATCCGCATGGACAGCGAGCTCAAGCGCCAGTTTGAGCAGTTCTGCGAGGACGTGGGCATGAACATGACCACCGCCTTCACCATCTTCGCGAAAAAGGTCGTCAACGAAAACCGCATCCCCTTCGACATAGGCCGCGAGATCCCCAACGAGGAGACGCTGGCGGCCATTAAAGAAGCTCGCATGGGCATTGGGCTCAGCCGGAGCTACACTTCTATGGAAGAACTGATGGAGGATCTCAATGCTGACGATTAGATTCATCGAGCCTTCAAAAAGGACTTCAAGCTGATAAAGAGGCGGGGATACGACCTCAGGTTTCTCAAAGAGGTTATCACCATGCTTGCGGAGCAGAAGCCGCTCCCGCCCAAGTACAACGACCACGCCCTCACCGGCGACTATTCCGGCTGCCGCGAGTGTCACATCAGCCCCGACTGGCTGCTGATATACGAGATTTACGAGGACGAACTCCTCCTCTATCTCACCCGCACCGGCACCCACAGCGACCTATTTTAAAACCCGGCGGCCCCATAAAAACGGGGCCGCCTCAGTTTGTCGAAAAAGCCTCGCTTAAGTTTCGCCGCTTTGCGGCCGGGCGGGAGACCCTATTGGCTAAGAAGGCCTCTCGAGGCCTTCTTAGCCAATAGGAGCCGCCGATTTTTCTTTGCAAACCGGCTTTCATGTGTTATCATAGCCCTTGGATAAAGGAGGCATCCGCATGGAAAACAAGGGCGCGCCCATCCTCGGGCGCAAGGTCTTTTTATACGCCACCTCGTTCTTCTCGGGCATGTCCGTCATGGCGATAGAGCTGGGCGCGAGCCGGCTACTCGCGCCGTACTTCTCCAGCTCGCAGATAGTCTGGACGGTCATAATCGGCACCATCATGATAGCCATGGCCATCGGCAACGTCTGGGGCGGGCGCAGCGCGGACAAGCACCCGGAGCCGGAGCGGCTCTTCAAGCGCCTGCTGCTGGTCGCGATATGGACGGCGCTCATCCCCTTCATCGGCCGCTGGGTCATAGCGGGCGTGACGGGGCTGCTGGCGCTCTTCATCAAGTCCAACTTCCTCGTCTGGGCCTCCATGGGCTCCTGCCTCGTGCTCTTCGTCTTCCCGCTCATGCTGCTCGGCACGGTGACGCCCTCGCTGATGAAAGCCACCACCGAGAGCCTTGACGATAACGGCAAGACCCTCGGTGAGCTGGAGGCGCTCAACACCATTGGCAGCATCATCGGCACCTTCCTGCCCACCTTCGTCACCATTCCCGCGGTGGGCACGGCGCGCACCTTCCTCATCTTCGCCGCGATACTCGCGATAATCTCCCTCGCCTTCTTCATCTCGCGCCGCAGGTGGATAGCGCGAAGCGCGGTCTGCGCCGCCGTGATAGCCGGCCTCGTCTTCGCCCCGATGAACTACTCCTTCGCCTTCTGGGAGGGGGACGACGTAGTGCTGGAGGACGAGAGCATATATAACTACCTCCAGGTCAAGGAGGACGAGCGCCGCATCGCGCTCTCGACCAACGTCGCCTTCGGCGTGCAGTCGATAAAGATTAAGGACGGCGGCATGACGGGCATGTACTACGACTACGCCCTCGCCGCGCCGCTGATGGCCGAACAGGCGGAGGACGTGCTCATACTCGGCCTCGGCACAGGCACCTTCGCCGAGCAGTGCCTCAAATACTTCCCGGGCTGCTCCGTGACGGGCGTGGAGATAGACCAGAAGATAGTGGACATCTCCCGCGAGTACTTCGACCTCCCGGACGAGGTCGAGGCCATAACCGGCGACGGCAGGGCCTGGCTGACCGCCTCGGAGGAGAAGTGGGACGTCATCATGGTGGACGCCTATCAGGACATCACGATACCCTTCCAGATGAGCAGCGTGGAGTTCTTCACCGAGGTCTATGAGCACCTCAGGCCCGGCGGGGTCATGGTCGTGAACATGTCCATGCGCTCGGAGAGCGAGGGCAGCATGAACGAGTACCTGATGGACACGATACGCTCCGTCTTTCCCTATTGCTACGCCGTGCGCGTGAGCTCTGGCACCAATATGGAGCTCTTCGCCAGCGCGGACGCGGACGCGCTCGCGCGCTTCGAGTCCCGCCGCGGCGAACAGCCGGAGGACTACGCCGCCATCATGCAGCGCGTCCACGACGATATGTTCACGGTCGAGGGCGGGGACTACATCCTCACCGACGACAAGGCCCCGGTCGAGCTGCTGGGCATGGCCGTGCTCGACGAGATAATCGGCACGGAGCTCGACGCCCTGCGCGAGCAGATACGCGACGAGGGCATAATGAGCCTTCTGGAATAAGCAAGAGAGGTGTTAGCTGTGGAAAAAGAGATCAAAATCGGCGCCGACGGCTTTTCGAGCAAGTTCGGCTTCATCATCGCCTGCATCGGCTCCGCCGTGGGCATGGCGAACATCTGGCGCTTCCCCTATCTGGTCAGCGAGTACGGCGGCCTGACCTTCCTGCTGCCCTACTTTCTCTTCGTCGTGATTATCGCCTGCTCGGGCGTCATGGAGGAGTTCTCGCTGGGCCGCTGGGGCGGAGCGGGGCCGGTGGGTTCCTTCGGCAAGGCCGCCGCCGACCGCGGCATAAGCCGCCGCGTGGGCGAGGGCATAGGCATCCTGCCCGTGCTCGGTTCCATGGGCCTCGCCATAGGCTACAGCGTGGTCATGGGCTGGATTTTCAAGTACGCCAAGATGAGCATAACCGGCGAGCTCTTCGCCCTCGGCCAGGACATGGCCGCCATAGGCGGGGCCTTTGACGCCACGGCCCCCGCTACCGAGACGCTCGGCGAGGCCGTGAGCCTCGTCGTCTCGAACGGCATATTCGGCGTGGGCAACGGCTGGTGGATAATCGCCGCCGTCGCGGTCAGCGCCGTCATCATGTGCTTCGGCATCGCGAAGGGCATAGAGAAGGCCTGCAAGGTCATGATCCCTCTGCTCTACGCGCTCTTCCTCGTCATGGCCGTCTACATCGCCACCCTGCCCGGCGCGGGCGAGGGCTACAGGTTCCTGTTCTCCCTCGACCCCGAGGGCCTTCTCAACTGGGAGGTCTGGATCTACGCCTTCGGCCAGGCCTTCTTCTCCCTCTCCGTGGCCGGCAACGGCTCGGTGATTTACGGCAGCTATCTCGCCAAAAACGTGGACATCAAGTCCTCGGCCCGCAACGTCGCCGTCTTCGACACGCTCGCGGCCCTCACCGCGACGCTCGTCATCATCCCTGCCATGGCCACCACGGGCTCCGGCGTCGCCAGCAAGGGCCCGGGCCTCATGTTCGTCTCCCTGCCCGAGGTCTTCAACGGCATGGGCGGCTTCGGCCGCGTGCTCGGCGTCTTCTTCTTCGCCGCCGTGCTCTTCGCGGGGCTCACCAGCATCATAAACCTCTATGAGACGCCCGCCGCCTTCCTCCAGGAGAAGGCGAAGCTGCACCGCGTCCCCGCTGTGCTCATAGTCCACGCCGTCGGCCTCGTCGCCGCCGTGCTGGTGCAGGCCTGGGCCAGCGACTGGATGGACATCATCAGCATCTACATCTGCCCCTTCGGCGCCATGCTCGCGGGCATAATGTTCTTCTACGTCATGCGTAAAAAGACCGCCCTAGACGCCGTCAACCTCGGCGCGAAAACGCCCGTCGGAGGCTGGTTCATGCCCTTCGGCCGCTATCTCTACGTGCCGCTATGCGTGGTGGCGCTGGTGGCGGGGGCGATACTTGGCGGCATAGGATAAGGGGCTTTGCCGCCCGGCGTCCGGATAAGGAAAAAGCAGACGGCCCGCCGGAGCCGCCTGCTTTTTCCGTTTTTTCCCTTCGCGCCTTTATTCTGCCGCCGTTCTGACGCCGCGGGGGTTTATTTTCAGCGCCCTGCACGCGCCGGGGGAGAGGAGGGCGTCCATTTTGGCGGTAAAGCCGCCGAGCATGCCGAGGGGGACGTAGGCCTGTATGGTCCCGGCAAAGCCGCCGCCGTGGACGCGGACGGCGCCCTCGCCTTCCAGGGCGCGCTCGGCCGCCGCCAGGGCCAGGGCCATGGGCTGCTCGAGAGCCGAGCCGGCGGGGCAGATGTTCTGCAGCAGCTCCCAGGACGAGCGCCCCGACTCGCGCACCAGCGCGAGATAGAGCCCGAAGTCCCCGCGCTCAATGGCGTCGGCGGCCGCGGCCACGCGCCGGTTTTCGGCGAAGAAGTGCATCGCCCTCAGCGCGGCGCGGTCGCCCACGCTCCGCCGCAGCGCGGCGAGGGAGGACATGAACTCGCCCTCGTCCACCTCGCGCAGCGCCTGCCTGCCGAAAAAGGCGGCGGCCGCGCCCATCTCGCGCGGTATAGCGGCGTATTCGCCCGTGAGCTCGGCGTGGCTCGCGCCGCTGTCGATGATGCACAGCGCGTACCCGTGCTCCTCCGGCGCGAGGCGCAGCGGCTTTACGCCCGGCGCGGCGGGGTCGGCGAAGTCAATGAGCGCCGCGCCGCCGAGGGCGCAGGCCATCTGGTCCATGAGGCCGCTGGGCTTGCCGAAATAGCGGTTCTCCGCCTCCTGCGCGAGCCTGGCGATGGTGACGGCGTCGAGCCCTCCGCCGCAGAAGAGGCGGTTTATAATCTCGCCCAGCAGCACCTCGCAGGCCGCGGAGGAGGAGAGGCCCGAGCCGGGCAGCACCGCCGAGCTCGCCCAGGCGTCGAAGCCGCCCACGGCGCAGCCCAGCCCCGCCGCCCCGGCGGCCATGCCGCGCACGAGCGCGGCGGTGCTCTCCCGCTCGCCGGGCAGGGGGGAGAGGCGGTCCAGATTGATTTCCACGGCGGGCCAGCCCTCGGAGAGGAAGCGTATCGTGTCCGTGCCGTTGGGCGCGGCGCAGGCGAGGAAGTCGAGCTCCACCGCCGCGGCCAGCACGCGCCCGCGCTGGTGGTCGGTGTGGTTGCCGCAGAGCTCGGTGCGGCCGGGCGCGGAGAAGAGCGCGCAGCGCTCCGACGCGCCAAAGGCGCGCTCAAAGCCGCCGAGCACATGCTCCGCCCGCGCGGCGTCGCTGTAAGCGCCCTCGCGCACGGCGCGGCGCAGCTTGGCAATAGAGGTCATGTCAAATCCTCCTCATGTGAAACGGAGCGGGGCCGAAGGCCCCGCCCCGCGCGTTTTTGCTTGCTTATTCGGCGACCTGCGCCTTGATGAGGTTGGTGCTGCCCGCGCGCCCGATAGGGACGCCGGCGGTGATGACGACCATCTGGCCCTTCTCGACCACGCCCTCCTTGAGCGCGGACTGCACGCACATGGAGAAGAGGCGGTCGGTGGAGTCCACGTAACCGGCCAGCAGCGGCAGGACGCCCCAGCTTATCGCCAGCTGACGGCGGGCGCGCTCGGTGGTGGTGAAGGCCACGATGGGACAGGCGGGACGGAAGCGCGAGATCATGCGCGCGGTGTGGCCGCTCTGCGTGGGCGTGAGGATGGCGTCGGCCTCGAGGTCCATGGCGGTGAGGCAGCAGGTGTGGGTGACGGCGTCGTTTATCGAGCGGCCCGGGCTGTACTCCACGCGCTTGAAGCGGCCCCAGTAGTCGGTGGCGCTCTCGGCGGCGGTGACGGTGTCGACCATCGTCTGCACGGCCTCGAGCGGATATTTGCCGGAGGCGGTCTCGCCGGAGAGCATTACGCAGCTGGTGCCGTCGAAGACGGCGTTGGCGACGTCGCTGACCTCGGCGCGGGTGGGGCGCGGGTTGCGAATCATGGAGTCGAGCATCTGCGTGGCGGTGATGACGGGCTTGCCGGCCATGCGCGTCTCGCGGATCATGCGCTTTTGCAGTATGGGCACCTCGTGCGCGGGTATCTCGACGCCGAGGTCGCCGCGGGCGACCATGACGCCGTCGCTGGCGGCGATGATTTCGCTGAGATTCTCCACGCCCTCGCGGTTCTCAATCTTGGAGATAATGCGCACGTGCTCGCCGCCGTACTCGCGCAGGCAGGCGCGGATGTCCTCCACGTCCCCGGCCTTGCGCACGAAGCTGGCGGCCACAAAGTCGAAATCCTGCTCCACGGCGAAGCGCAGGTCGTCGCGGTCCTTCTCGGTGAGGGAGGGGAGCTGGATGTGTACGTCGGGGATGTTGATGCTCTTGTTGCTGGAGAGCGGGCCGCCGCACTTCACGGTACAGCGGATGTCCTGGCCGCTTATCTCGCGCACCTCGAGCTCGATGAGGCCGTCGTCGATGAGCACGCGGCAGCCGGGGAAGAGCTCCTGATGCAGGTTGTCGTAGGTGACGGAGACGATGTGCGCGTCGCCGGGCACGTCGCGGGTGGTGAGGGTGAACTCCTCGCCCTCGGCGAGGGTCACGGGGCCGTCGGCGAAGGTTTTGACGCGTATCTCGGGGCCCTTGGTGTCGAGTATGGTGGCGACGGCGGCGCCCAGCTCGTCGCGGACATGCTTGAACTTGTTGAGCAGGGCCAGATGGCTCTCATGCGTGCCGTGGGAGAAGTTGAAACGGGCGGCGTCCATTCCGGCCAGGACCAGGGTGCGCAGCTTGTCCTCGTCGTTGACCGCCGGGCCCATGGTGCAGATAATTTTGGTCTTCCTCATGTGACAGCCTCCATATATCAGATGTTCGGAACGTATTATACAACATAAGCCCGGCGGATACAAGCAGGATTGCGTTAAAGCTGCAAAAAATCTGTCAATCTCCCGCAAAGCAGCCCGCGCGGGCAGCGGAATGTGACAAATGCAAATTTAATATTACAAAATGTTGGTTACGTATTGACTATGAAGGCCGGAGAGGCTATAATTTAGGAAAATACTAGGCGGGTACCCGCCTTTTGTCCTTCCCCCTGTGGGGGAAGGACAATGATAAATTGAAATACAATGGAGAATCAGGAGGTAAAAACGATGAAGAAACGATTGTTAGGCCTGCTTCTGGCAGTGATGCTGATAGCAACGCTCTGCACCGTCTCCGCGCTGGCGGCGGACAATACAATCGCCACTGGGTACTGCGGCAGTGACAGCACAGCCAATGCCCAGGTTTACGCATTTACTGACACTAAGGGGGAGCCTCAGCAAACCACCTATTATGACAACGCCACTTGGGCCCTGACTGCGAATGGGACTGCGTCAGACGGAAAAAGCACTTACAAGCTGACGATCTCGGGGGCAGGCCCTATGGGGAACTTCTTTTCGTCTTGGAGCTATGGTCGCCCATGGCTGGACGCAATTGCGGAACATAATGGGGTTGAACTGACTGACACCAAGCCTTATATCACAGAACTCGAAATTCAGGACGGGATCACGGTGATCGGTGAGCGGGCGTTCGCCGGCTTTACCGGCATTACTGAGATTGTTCTGCCGGATACCGTGACAGACGTAAAGGATTCTGCGTTTAATAGCTGCAATAAGGTTACGAGCATCGATTTCTCGGAGAACCTCGTGACGATTGAGAAAGGCGGATTTGAATATATGTCCGCCCTTACAAGTATTGAACTTCCTGAAAACCTCATTACTATTGGTAACTCAGCATTTGAAAGCGCCAGTGCTTTAACTGGCAACCTAAAAATTCCGGACAGCGTAAGAGTGATTGAGGATGCAGCTTTTGCAAACTGCACAAGCCTAAATGGAACCCTGACGCTGGGCAACTCGGTTGAAGAAATCGGTTCACGGGCGTTCAGCGGCCTCAAGTTTACCGGCACATTGACAATTCCCGATTCCGTGAAATCGATCGGAGAGAGCGCCTTTCAACAGACCGCTTTTTCCGGACTGTCTCTCGGAAATGGAGTAGAAACCATCGGGAAAAATGCGTTTTATGGAAGCGGTATAACCGGAGACCTGATTATACCAGACAGTGTGCGGTCTATCGGTGACACGGCCTTCAACGGCGTGAAGTTCAGCTCTATCCGAATGGGGAGCTCCGTTTCCGAAGTTGGGGAAATGGCGTTTCATGCCGGAACAACGGCGCTGCACACTCTCGATATCACAGCCGCACCAGATAGCGCCGGATATGGGTCCAGCGCGTTTGGCAGTATGAACGTTCCCAATACTGTCTATGTAAGCAACAGCATTCAGGTTGAAAAAGTGAGTTCCGCACTTACCTACCCGAGCCAGCGCACCTCATTTGCTGTCACCAACGGCGGCGTATTCCCGGTAGCCACGAAGTTTGAGGCGGGCAAGCTTGCCACACCGGTGCGGGATGGTTACCATTTCGTGGGATGGTTTGAGCAGGACGGCACGGAGAGCGGGAGTTGGGGCACGGAAGTAGGGGATGGCGCCACACTCCGGGCGGGCTCCACCTTCTATGCCCAATGGATCGAGAATGAGGCCACGGACGTGCCGGAAGAAATGGGAACGGTCGAATTCGATGATATCACCTACGGAGGCAGCGCACCCGGCGCCCGTACCGTGAGTTTGGAAGTTCCCGTCGAGGAGGACACCACTGTTACCATCAAAAAGGTGTCCTGCAACAACGATGACTTTACCGTGAACGTGGAGAATGGGACCGTCACCGTCGTCCCCAAAGAGAGGCTGAACGCGGGTACGTACACCGGGACTGTCTGCGTGTATACGGAGGTCACGGACAGCGAGAACAACACAACCACCCCAACGTACTGGTTTGCAGTCTCCATAACGGTGGAGAAGCAGGACTCCCACATCTCCTTTGCGGAGTCCTCGGTCAGCAAACTGATCACCGACGAGCCCTTTACCGTCGTCCTGAGCGGTGTCGCGGACGGCGCGGCGGTGACGTACTCCAGCAGCAATTCCGATGTGGCCGTAGTGTACAGCTCCGGTCTGGTCACGATCCGGGGCGCTGGCACCGCCACCATCACCGCCACGGCGGACGATACCCTCAACTACAATGGTTCCAGTACCAGCTTTGTCGTTACGGTCACAGATCCATCGGCGGTCATTCCCGGCGATGATGACGGCCCCGCCATCGACGTCCCCGACACCTATCCCATCACCGTCGCCGACACCGCTAACGGCAGCGTTGACGTCTCTTACTCCAACGCCTCCAAGGGCAGCGTTATCACTGTCACCGTCGCTCCTGACGAGGGCTTCATTGTCGGCGCCGTTAGCGTTACCGGCGAGGACGGCGCGGTTGAGGTCAAGCGCGTGAACTCCACGACTTACAGCTTCGTCATGCCCGAGAGCGCTGTCACCGTCAGCGTGAACTTCGTCTCCGGCTCGGCCGGCTTCGTCGATGTCCCGGCCGGGGCCTGGTACTCCGACGCGGTGGCCTATGTCTACGCCAACGGCCTCATGCAGGGTACCTCGGCGACCACCTTCGAGCCTGACGCGAGCCTGACCCGCTCCATGGTCTGGGCCGTCCTCGCCCGCATGGACGGTGAAACCGTCTCCGGCACCGGCTGGCAGTCTGTCGCCCGCGCCTGGGCCGTGCGCAGCGGCGTCAGCGACGGCACCGACCCCAACGGGCTCATCACCCGCGAGCAGCTGGTGACCATGCTCTGGCGCTTCGCCGGTGAGCCGACGACCGACGCGACTCTGAGCGGCTACAGCGACGCCGCCAGCGTGAACGCCTGGGCGACGACCGCCATGGCCTGGGCAATCGATAACGGCATCATCACCGGCGTTACGGGCACCACGCTTGTGCCTCAGGGCACCGCGACCCGCGCCCAGTGCGCCGCGATCCTGATGCGTTACGTTGAGAACGTATAACCCCCTGATTCTCCATAAAGGGAACCGCCCGGGAATTATCCCGGGCGGTTTTCTCGCGCTTTTACGGCTCCGCCGCCATCTGCACGTGGGGGATGCCGTCCTCGTCGAACTCGTCGGAGCAGCGGACGAACCCGGCGCGCTCGTAGAAGCCCTGAGCGTAGCTCTGCGCCTCGATGCGTATCCGCACCGGCCCGTAAGCGGCGTATACCGCCTCCATGCCCGCGCGCAGCACCGCCGCGCCCAGCCCCTCGCCGCGCCGCCGCGACACCACGCGGCCTATGCCCGCCGCGTCAGGGAAGTACGTCCCCGGCGGCAGGATGCGCAGATAGGCGTCGAGCCCGCCGCCGTCGCCCCACAGCAGCACGTGCAGCGCGCCCTCGTCGCGCCCGTCTAAATCGGGGTAGGGGCAGCGCTGCTCGACCACGAACACGTCCACGCGCAGCCGCAGCAGCTCATAGAGCTCCGCCGCGCTCAGCTCCTCAAAGCGCTTGACCTCGGTTTTCATTGCTCATCCTCCCAGAACAGCTCGTCGAGCGTCCTGCCCAGCGCGCGGCATATTGCCAGGCAGAGCCTGATCGTGGGGTTGTAGTCCCCGCGCTCGATGGCGTTGATGGTCTGGCGCGTGACGCCGACGGCGTCGGCCAGCTGCTGCTGGGAGAGGTCGAGCGCCGCCCGCGCGGATTTCATGCGCAGGTTCTTCACTCGTCCTCACCCTCCCGCCTGAGCCGCGCGCGCTGTATCGCCGCCGCGACGAGCACGAGGATGAACACAAGCCCCAGCGACAGGTTAGCGCCGCCGACCTGCAGCTCCCCGCCCGCGACGAGCTCGCCGTTGGCCGCCGCCACGACGGCGATGCCGAGGTTGAGCAGCCCCAGCAGCGCGATGGACACGAACTGCCCCGTGCGGGAGACGTCCGCCCACCAGTAGGCCTCGCCGAAGATGCAGATGAAGAGAAACGGCACCAGCGACACCGAAATCGCCAGCGCGCAGCCCGCGAAGGGCACGCACCAGTCCCAGAGCCCGTCCGTCACCGCGTAGAGCAGCAGCGCCGCGAGCAGCGTGCCGTAGGCCCACTTGAAGGCCCGGCCGCGCACGGCGGTCTGACGCTCGTCGTATCTCGCCTCGCTGAATTTGTTGTTCATGCTTCAGCCCTCCCTTTCAGCTTGTGGCTACAGCATAACATGCGCGCGACAATATGTCAAGTATAAATTACAATATATCGAGTTAAATTTGCGTAAAGACAAAAAGAGAGGACGCGCGCCGCGCGTCCTCTCTCTGTTCCGGGTTTAGTCGTCGGGGTCGGTGTCGGACTCCTCTATCTCTTCTTCGTCCTCCTCGACGCCCTCGAACTCCAGCGTTTCGCCGCAGTTGGGGCACTCTATGGAGCCGAGGTCGAGCACGTCCTCGTCGATGGTGATGGTGTTATTGCAGGCAGGGCAGGTGACCTCGTAGAACGTGGGTTCCGCGTCCTCGCCGCAGACGCAGCAATAGCCGCACTCGTCTTCGTCGTCATCATCATCGTCGTAGTCGTCGTCATCCTCGTCCTCGTCGTAGACGATGTCCTCGAGCTCCGCGAGGTCGTCGCTGACCTGGTCGATGGCCTCGCCAAGCTCCCAGGCGTTTTCCTCGAGGTCCTCAATGTCGTGGGCGACATCCTCGAGAATGTCGAGTATGGCGGCGAGGATCTTGCCCTCCTTGCTCTTCTTGTCGTAGCCGAGGCCCTCGGCCAGACCCTTGACGTAAGCGACCTTTTCGGAAGTATTCATGTTATAAGTCCTCCAGTGGAAAAATCAGCCCTTGGCGCGCTCGAGATACTCGCCGGAGCGGGTGTC